>JAUIKA010000019.1 GCA_030430995.1 Alphaproteobacteria bacterium | reverse complement strand
GAATTAAGATAAAAAAAGACCATATAATATCCGCAGATGGTTATAAAATATATGAAGGGCAGGAGATAATAATGGATTGCAACAAAGCATTGGTAGCAATTGGAACCGTATCTAAAGCATATGCCAAAACTAATTCAGATATTTTATATAAAGAATTTATGGGTTTGGTAGAGAAGGCTCAGTCTATAGACATAAGAAGTAATGCAGAAGAGGTGGTGGATATAAAGCAATCTATAAAATATAACGCTAAAGGAATCGGGCTATGCAGAACTGAGCATATGTTTTTTTCTAACGTAGAGCTAATACAAAGGGCAATTCTTCTGCATGATCAAGCATCATTAGATGTACTATATCAAGAGCAGTATAAAAGCTTTAAAGAAATATTTAGCATAGCTGGTGGCTTACCAGTAAATATACGACTTTTAGACCCCCCGATACATGAATTTTTACCTAATGATATATCTTCACTGCCTACAGACTTAATAGAAATAGCTAAAAACTTTAAAGAAAAAAACCCAATGATAGGCTTAAGGGGGTGCAGGTTAGCTGCGTTATACCCACAGATATACCAAATGCAGGTAAAAGCTATAGCAGAAGCAGCTGGCGAGGAGAACAAAATAGAGATAATGATACCCTTTATAAGTACTATTGGTGAAGTTGTATTTATAAAAAACTTAGTTAAGCAGGCAGCTGCAGATTTGAAATATAAATTCGGAGTCATGATAGAAACACCAAGAGCTGCTTTGATATTAGATGAAATTCAACAATATGTAGATTTTGTAAGTTTTGGTACGAATGATTTAACACAAATGTTGTATGCAGCTTCACGAGATGATAATAGCTTTATTACAGAATATATAGCTAAAGATATTCTAAATAATAATCCCTTTGAAGATTTTGATACAGAGGGAGTAGGGGAGATAATAAGAATAGCTATATCTAAGGCCCCTAATATTTCCTTTAGTTTATGCGGGGAGCATGGAGCGACATATCAAGGAATAAAATTCTTCCATCAATTAGGAGCAAAATATATTTCTTGCTCTACTTATAACATACCAATAGCTAAATTAATATCAGCACAATTATGAAGAATATAGAAGAAACATTATCTAATATAGTAGATAAAAATAAACATTTAGAAAATATGCTTTCTAGTTGTTCACCCTCAAGTAAGGAATATATAGAAGCTTCTAAAGAATTTGCAGAATTGCAACCTATAATAGATAAAATAAATATTTACAATGGCCTTAATGAAAGAATAAAAGAAAACAAAGAGCTTTTAGCCTCAGAAGATGAAGAATTAGCATTGCTTGCAAAAGAAGAGATAGAGCAAATAGAAAAGGAAAAAGAACTAATAGAGGCAAGTATAAAAGAAGATTTAATACCAAAAGATTTAGATGATAATAAAAATGCTATCATGGAAATACGTGCAGGCACTGGGGGCGATGAAGCGGCTTTATTTGCGCATTCGCTTATGACTATGTATAAAAGATATTCTGACTCCAAGGGGTGGAAATTTGAAATCCTCTCTTGTAACCAAACAGGCATAGGGGGGGTAAAAGAAGCTACAATTGTTATATCTGGCAAAGGTATTTTTTCTTATCTTAAATTTGAATCAGGCGTTCATAGGGTTCAGAGAGTTCCGGAAACTGAATCTAGTGGAAGAATTCATACTTCTGCAGCTACTATAGCTGTATTACCTGAAGCAGCAGAGCTTGATATAAATATAGAAGAAAAAGATTTAAAGGTAGAAACTACTAGGTCTTCAGGTGCAGGGGGGCAACATGTAAATACAACAGATTCAGCTGTGCGTATAGTGCATATCCCTACAGGGATTATGGTTCAGCAGCAAGATGAGAGGTCACAACATAAAAATAGAGCTAAAGCAATGAAGATTTTAAGAGCAAGGCTTTATGAACATGAGAAAAAGATAAAAGATAAAGCAAGATCTGAAGAAAGAAAAGAGCAGATAGGCTCAGGTGACAGGTCTGAGCGAATAAGGACATATAATTTCCCACAGGGGAGAATTACAGACCATAGGATTAATCTTACTTTATACAATTTAGAAGAGGTAATAAATGAAGGGAGAATGGATAAAATTGTAAGTAGTTTAATGGAAGAAGAAAGACTAAGAAAAATAATGACCCTATAGTTATTAGATATAAATCTAACCACAGCAATAAATAAATTTTTATATAACTCTATTTAATAATTGGAACTATGAGCTTTTATATAGTAACATATTCTAAGTACAAAATTTGTTAAAAAATTTTCTAATATGCGTTATAAAGTTTTTATTATTATTTTGTTATATTCATTATGTAGCTGTGGAGTTAAAAGAGATTTAATATATGAAAAAGGACAAATTGGCCGAAGCTTTGAAGAAAAACATACAAAGAAGGAAGGATAAAAAAACTAAAAAAGAAAAGAAATAATCTTATGTTAGATTTATTTAAAAAAAAACAAGATGCCTCTTCTGCAAAGGAGGGTTCAAAAGAAGAAAAATGGTATATAGATGCATATAATAGAACCATAGTAATAAGAAATATATTATTTTTATTACTATCACTGAGCTTAATATGCATAATATGCTGCTCTGTTATAATATATGTATATATCAATAATAAAAAATTTGAACCATATATAATAGCATTAGATAATACCACGGGGCAAACTATTATGCTCTCAGAGGTCACCTCAGATTCTATTACTAATAATGAGTCACTTGCTAGGTATTTTGTAAAAAAATATGTAAATGCAAGAGAAAGTTATAGCGCTGCGACGCAATGGAGCAATAGTAGAATAGTTATGATTCTATCTAAACCAAATGTATATAGGCAATATCGTAATTACATCAGTAAAAACAATCCTCAAAATTTATATGGTTCTGAAAATAATGTTAATATCACTATTAATTCATGGTCTAAATTAGATGCCTCTACATATGTTCTGAGAGTAACATTATCAGAAGTGCATGGACAGATGAAGAAATTTAATAAAATAGTGGTGATAAGTTATGCATATAAATCTATGGATTTAACTGATGCAGATTTTGATATTAATCCAGTAGGGTTTCAAGTAACTTCTTATAGTATAAATGATGACAACAATAGCTAAAAAATTCTTTTTATATTTCAGCATATGTTTTTGTATTAATATATTTGCATTAGGTAATATGCCTTTAGGGCAAGATAAAAGAGTTGTAACATATGTGTATAGCCCTGATGAAATATATACAGTAAAAACAGAATTTAACTTTCAGACTAGTATAGAATTTTCTCCGCAAGAGGAAGTAAAAACAATAGCAGTAGGTGATAGTTATTCTTGGAGCATAACCCCTGTAGGTAGAACCATTTTTATTAACCCCCAGATGGAAAACTCTAGAACTAATATGACAGTTGTAACAAATTTAAAAACTTATTACTTTGACCTAGTGGTAAGCAGTGAGGATAATATTAAAAATTATTGTCCTACTTATGTGATTAAATTTTATTACCCTAAATAGAGTTATTAATATGGCAACAGAAGAAAAAAAATATATAGATGATAAAAAATCCGCGGTTGTAAGTAGCGTAAACCGTAATAAGATAGCTGTTGTAGTTATAATGTTGCTGGGTATTGTGTTTTCATATTATATGTTCTTCAAAAGTGACCCTAAAAAAATAGTTGTAGAAAAACCTGAGCCAAAACCAATAGAACTACCTTCTGTTGTTAATATAAAACAAAGTGACAAAAAAGCTTTTAATCCAGAAGAAGTTAAAACTCATAAGGAAGAGAATCAAGGTAATAATAATAATGAAGAAAAATCTTATTTAAAAGATGATAATGCAAATAATACACCTGTTGTAGATGCAACTTCTGTAGATACAAAAAAGAAGCCGCCTTATTCCTTGAATAATATCCCATCTAGCATTACTCATACTGCATCTGCCCCTAATGAAGGTTACCATAGTAACAACAAAAGGACTGAGCAAAAAATAAAGTCATCTATAATGTTTCTAAACAGTAACGCAGGCACTTCTGATTTTCATACGCATGAGTCAAAAGCATATCCTAATATATCATATTTAGGTGATAGGAAGCATATATTAGACCAAGGGAAAATAATAGAAGCAGTTCTTGAAACAGCTGTAGTTAGTAATTTAAGAGGGCAGATTTTAGCCTATGTATCCAGAGATGTATATGCAAGTAGGGGTAAATATGTGCTTATCCCTAAAGGGTCAAAGTTATTGGGTAATATATCTAAAGTTGATATACAAAATTATGGAAGAATTATGATGCAGTGGCATAGTATATACCTTCCTAATGGATATGTTGTGAATTTGAATGGAGCAGAGGGGGTAGATAGCTTAGGGGTGAATGGAATGCAAGGCAGAGTTGACAGTAAAAACTTTGAAAAAGTTTCTAATGCTGTGCTTACATCTGCATTCTCAATTGCTGTAGCGAAAGGTTTAGATAAGGTTATTTCTCCTCCTAAATATCATAATATATCTGATAACAATAATACAACTTCCCCTATCATATCCATGATTAACAATATCATAGCTAATGCCGCAATTAATGATAGCCAAAAATGCCAACAAATATGCATCAGCGCTATTAACAGCCTTAATAATAGTAATGCATTACCTTCTGCGGTTATGCAGATGAATGCAGTATGCGGACAATCTGGTATTTCTGACAGTCAAAAACTTACTAATATAGTTCAAACTGCACAATCTTTAGATATGGCTTCAGGCCATAATAGTAATCTGGATGCGTTCAATGCTTCACAATCAAGTAAAGCCGTTAAAGATGCTTATGGAAATGTTACAGGAGTGATAAAAGATATTATTACTCAAGATAATTTTGTGCCAACTATTACAATTCCACAAGGTGCCTCTGTAAGAATTATGGTGCATCAACCTATAGTATTTCCAGATGCTGCTATAGAAACCTTGCAGATGGTCAAATGAAGTATCTAGCATTAGAGACCTATTTAAAACCTTTTAATAACATTTTTTCTCAAAAGGGTATTAATGAAGTTATAATAAACAAACCAGGTGAGATATGGGTAGAAAGATCTGGCGATTTTTTATGCCTTGATGCTCCAGAGTTAGATTATGACCATTTAATTGGTATGGGTAAGCTTGTAGCACAATCAACAGAGCAAATAATCTCAGAAGAAAAACCATTGCTTTCAGCAACATTGCCTAATGGATACCGTATTCAAGTGGTTTTTCCTCCAGCAGCAGAGATAGGGTCTATAGCTATTTCTATTAGAAAAAATAGCTCAACTTCTTTTACATTAGATGACTATGAGCATTTTGGTGCTTTTAAAGATATTGTAATAGAAGATAAACCAGACCAAGACTCTATTGTATTACAACAGCTATTAAAAAGAAGGAGAATAAAAGATTTCCTCACTTATGCCGTTTTAAAGAAGAAAAATATAATAATCAGTGGAGGTACGTCAACTGGTAAAACTACATTTACAAACACATTGCTAGAATTAATACCCACCAAGGAAAGATTAATTACAGTAGAAGATGCAAGAGAGATAACATTAAAAAAACATAAAAATAGCATTCATTTACTAGCATCCAGAGGTGGGCAGGGCAGGGCCAATGTTTCAACGCAAGATCTAATAGAGGCTTGCTTAAGGCTAAGACCAGACAGAATAATAGTAGGTGAGCTAAGGGGGAAAGAAGCTTTTAGTTTTTTAAGGGCTATAAATACAGGGCACCCAGGCTCCATTGCAACTCTGCATGCAGACAGCCCAGATATGGCAGTGCAACAGATGATGATGATGGTTATGCAAGCTGGTTTAGACATACCACCGCAAGAAATTAAAAGTTATATTACATCTGTTGTAGATATCGTGGTACAATTAAAAAGAGCCGAAAAAGGGCTAAGATATGTTTCAGAAATATATATAAAGGATAAGAATGCTAACAGAACAAGGTAAAATTGCACTTTTTTTAAGGAATTTAATTTCGCATATTGTACTGCATACTATAATTTTTGCATTAGTATTTTTTATTATATCTCTGCTGATTGCAGCATTATTTAATAGACTTCACGGACCCAGTTTCTCATTTGACTTTGTTATATATGTATATAAGGAATCTATATTGCTTATTAAATGGCTTATATCTTCTTGGGACCAACTTACTTGGAGTGAATATGATAATTTAAAAATTAAAGCAAGCTTGGCAATAGGGGTTCCTGGAGGGGTGCTTTTGTTGATATATATCATATTTGCTAAAAAAATATTTTCTCATAGATTTTTTAAAAATAAGGAGAAAAAGCTTTATGGGGATGCACATTGGGCTGTAGAGGAAGATGTAAAGAAAGCAGGCCTAAGAGCAAAAGATGGAATGCTTCTGGGTAAAGACAGTAATGGTTATTATGTAGCAGAGGGTTATGAACATGCATTGCTATTTGCTCCTACCGGCTCTGGTAAGGGCGTGGGTGTAGTGATTCCAAATTTGCTTTTCTGGACGCAGTCTATGGTGGTGCATGATATTAAACTAGAAAATTTTGCCCTCACAAGTGGATGGAGAGAAAGCCAGGGGCAGGAGGTATATGTATGGGAACCATCAAATCCAAATGGAATTACACATTGCTATAACCCTTTTGATCTTATAAGTGACAAACCAGGTAAGATGGTGGATGATGTACAAAAAATAGGTAATTTGCTTATTACAGAAAAGGATTTTTGGAATAATGAAGCAAAAAGTTTATTTTTAGGTGTTGTACTTTATATATTAGCAGATGATACAAAAGTAAAAAGTTTTGGAGAAGTCGTAAGGACTTTAAGGGGAGATGATTTTGCATATTCTATGGCTGTTGCATTAGACACTTTAGGTAAAAAAATACATCCTGTAGCATATATGAATATATCTGCTTTTTTGCAGAAAGCAGATAAAGAAAGATCAGGTGTAGTTTCTACTTTGAATTCGGCATTAGAGCTATGGGCAAATCCTTTAATAGATGCTGCTACCGCTAGTTCTGATTTTAGCATTGCAGATTTAAAGAAGAAGAAAATTTCAATATATGTAGGGTTAACCCCAGATAACATAACAAGGCTACAAAAATTGATGCAAATCTTCTATCAGCAAGCAATAGACACTCTCAGTGCATCACTTCCTAACCTTAAAGAAGAGCCGTATGGAGTTATGTTTTTAATGGATGAGTTCCCAACTTTAGGTAAGATGGAGCAATTCAAATCCGCCCTTGCTTATTTGCGTGGATATAGAGTTAGGTTATATTTAGTAGTGCAAGATACACAACAGCTTAAGGGTACTTATGAAGAAGCTGGTATGAATTCTTTTCTATCAAATTGTAAGTATAGGTTAACATATGCAGCAAATAACTATGAAACAGCAGATTTAATATCTAAGCTTTGCGGCACAATGACAGAAAAACAAGTTTCTCAGAGCGCGCCTAAGTTTTTTGATTTAAACCCTTCAAGTAGAACTGTGAATATATCTGAAACGCAAAGAGCATTATTGCTACCGCAGGAAGTGATACAACTACCCAGAGATGAGCAAATTATATTAATAGAATCCACATACCCTATAAAAACACAGAAAATTAAATATTATCAAGATAGTTTTTTTACAAAAAGGCTACTTGCTAAGACAATAGTGCCTACTCAGGAGCCTTATGACCCAAGGGCAGAGGAAAAAGATTTATCAGATATGCAAACAGATGATAATGACTTTTTAGATATTAAAGATTAACGGCATAGGATGTTTACGTGTATTATAGACATAGGGTCCAATGCTCTGCGCATGGTAATTTATGAAGGGGATACCCTTGGCGCTTTAGAGCGCTGCGAAAAAAAATTTTCTATAGATATTACCTCATTACTTAATAGAGATAATATAGAGGATGAGCATGATATATATTCTATCCTTTCATATATATCAAATATTATTAAATCTTTAAATATAGATAAAGTTGTATGTGTAGGAACTGCCGCTTTAAGGTTTCATAATAAATCAACAGAATGGATTAAAATTGTAAAGGATAGATATAATCTAGATGTAGAAATAATACCAGGAGAAAAAGAAGCTTATATAAGCAGTTTGTCAGTGTTGATTACAATGAAGAACCCTGAAGGAGCTGTGGTTGATTTAGGTGGTGGTAGCTTAGAAATAGCATATGTAGAGAATGCAGAGGTGAGTAATATACATTCTTTAAGGCTTGGCACTAGGGTATTAAAAGATGCTCATAGCTCTTTCGAAGAAATATATACCTCAATTGCTAAATCTGGCGCTAAAAAGAATATAAAGAATCTATATTTAATAGGAGGTGGATTCCTTGTTATTCTAAAAGGATATATTACCCATTCAGGTTACTTATTAAAAAACCTACATTGCTTTACTGTAAAAACAGAATTGCTACATCAATATGTAGAGTTTTTACTTTCAAATAATAAAAATATGAAAATAGATATATATGCTATATATCTATTAAAAGCTTTAATCTCTTACCTCAAACCAGAATTTGTTGTTGCTTCTACATATGGGTTAAAAGAAGGTCTATTTTTTAATTTTATTGAAGAAAAAGAAAGAACAAAGGATATTATATATGAATCAGTAAAGTTATTAGATAGCAGTAAATATTCAGATGAAATATTAGAAACATATACTGAAATTATAAAGCCAATTCTTATTAATCCTGACAACGAAACACTTCAAACTGTTGCTCTTGCTATAAGAATAACTTCAGATATGAAAAATATAGATAGCTTTCTTGCTACTTACCTTGGTACAACCCTTGTGCTTACAAGTAATATACCATTTAGCCATAGACAAAGAATAATGCTATGTGTAGTAATTTCCTATATGTTCTATTTTAAACTTACTCCTTATATATTAAAATTATCTAGAGCTTATATTAACAAAGAAGATTATAGCAATAGTTATATTATTGGAAATGCTCTTAGCATATGTAAGACTATTAATGATATTTTATTTTTAGAGCCAGAGTTTTATTTTGCTATCCAAGAAGATAAAGTTGTATTAAAAACAAATATAGAATTACCAAATAGCATTATGGGAAAAATTAATAAGACAATATCTTTCATCAATAGTATTAGGGATAAAGCATTATAAAGTTTTTATATATATATAATTTTAATGGATATTAGCGCGTAATTTGTGTATTATTAGCTATAAATATTTAATAACTAGATGATCAAATTTTTACTTGAGCTTGGCCCAATAGTAGTGTTCTTTGCTACATATAAATATTCAAATATTTTAAATGCAACGCTTTTAATGGTTATTGTTACTGCTATTTGTTTAGCAGCAAGCTATTTTATCTATAAAAAGATATCTCCTGCTCTTATGGTCTCTGGTATATTACTATTAATTTCTGGAAGCATTACCGTAATAAGTGGGGACCCTAAATATATAAAAATGAAGCCAACTATTGTGTATATAATATTTTCATCTGTTCTAATGTATAGCGCATATAAAAATATACCTATTGTAGAGAATATGTTCTCCAATATTATTTCTATGGATAATAAATATTGGAACATACTTACAAAGAGAATTGCATATTTTTTCATTTTTCTTGCTATAATCAATGAAATGACATGGAGGTTATGCTCAGAAAGTTTTTGGGTGAATTTTAAAGTATTTGGAGTAACGCCACTTACTCTATTATTCCTTTTATCTCAGATTCCCTTTATTATGAAATATAGAAATAAATAACTATATGTATAGCAATATTTACTTGCAATAACCATATAGTTTTTATAAGATACTTGTGCCAGCATAGGCATAGTTATAGCTCAATTAGTCAGGCCGAAAGGAGCAGCAAAGTTATTATTATGGGTTATCGCTGGCATATCGTAATATTAATCTTTTATGAATTATATACCATTAGCTAGAAAATATCGCCCTACTAACTTTATAGGCCTGCGTGGTCAGGAGCCATTGGTCCTCACATTAAAAAATGCCATTATTTATAATAAAATTGCTAATGCTTACCTTCTTTCTGGTATAAGAGGCACTGGTAAAACCACTTCCGCTAGAATAATAGCAAAAACTGTTACCTGTCATAACATCTCAGAAGAAGCTGTGCCATGTGATGAATGCAAAAGTTGTAAAGCTTTTGATGCACATCCTGATATAATAGAATTTGATGCAGCAAGCAACACCGGTGTAGAGGATATACGCGCTATAATAGATGCATGCGAATATAAGCCACTTATAGGTAAATATAAGGTCTACATAATAGATGAAGTACATATGCTATCTAAAAGCGCCTTCAATGCTATTCTAAAGGTTTTAGAAGAGCCACCACAGCATGTTGTATTTGTATTTGCAACAACAGAAGTGAATAAGATCCCTATAACTGTAATTTCTAGATGCCAGCGTTTTGACCTATCTAGAATATCAATAACAGAAATTTCTGATTTGCTAGAAAATATTTGTAAAAAAGAAGATATAGCATATACATCTGAAGCGTTAAGAGCCATTGCTCAAAAATCAGACGGTTCAGCGAGAGATGCAATTTTCTTATTAGAAAAATTAAGTATATATGATAAAGCTGGCGCTACTATAGAGAATTTAGATAAAGCTTTAGGCAATGTTGGCATAGAGAAAGTTTTAAATTATTTAGCAGCAGTAATAGAAAGCCAATCTAAAGATGCCCTTGAGATAATATCTGAAATTTATTGTAAATCCTATGATCTACATATGTTTTTTCAGCAAGTTGTAACATTATTAGTTCATATTATAAAATATAAAATAGGTTATCAAGATTTATTATATCAACAACATAAAAAGCATATAGATATCTTATCAAAACAAGAGCTAAGTTATCTTTCTATAATATATCAAATCTTAGAAAACGGATTTGCTAGCTTAAAAGGTAGTTTTGATGTATTGCTAGCTGCAGAAATGCTCACAATAAAAGCTATATGTATAAAGGCAATACCTAATATAGAAAAAGCAGCGTTGCCAGTGAATCATGACAAAAAAGACGTATATTTTATATTAGATTTACTTTATAAAAGTAATAATATGAAGCTATATTATTATTTACTGAATGAAGTAGAAATTATTAATTATTCTTTTGGCTCATTATCTATAGCAGGAAGCGCTGAAACCAGTAAAGAAAAAGAAGAATTAAAGATATTACTGAATAAGCTTACCGGAACACCATGGGAAATAAATTATTCTTTAAAGGATTCTATAGAAAGCTTAAAATCAAAACTTATTTCAGATATAGAGAAAACTAGCCAGTGGTCTGCTCTTTCTTCCTGTTTTTCAGGAGCTAAAGTTATTGATATATTACATAAATAATTTATATAAACCTGAGCTATATCTTCCTGATTTAAATAATATGGAGAAAATACACTATATATCTAAATTTTTTAGTAAATGCTAAGCTATTATGTAGCATCGAATTAATTATGCAGTTCAATAAATATCAGTATGAACGCGCTCCACAAGCCATTACAGAGCGTTTTAAGGCTTATGGTTGTATTGTCCCCTATATTACATTATAGTATTTTGCAATTGTCATTAATTGAATTGCTATTTAAATAATGATAGTATGTAATATAATGATATAGCAAAGAACATATTAATCATATATTGTAATTATGCAAAAAAAGCAAAAACAAATAGAGGAAGAGGATATATTAGATCAATTATTTTTTGATGTAAATTACTCAGAAGCTATGAACACTGCCGTGGATTCAACACAGGACTCTGTAGATAATAAGTTAAAAGATAACTTTTTTGATGGAGGAAGTCATAATATTGATAACGGACATAAATAAAATATAACTAAACTCATAAAAATTCTCTCTTTAGACCTCGCGTAAAACCATTGTAGTTAGATTATTAGCTTTATCACTGGTATTTGGCTAATCTGGAGGAAAAGCTATATTGTTAAAATATTCTATTTAAAGCGTTATCGGATATTTGCTTTTAATAGGCTTGATAGTTATTTTAAGGCATTATCCTTATACAATTTTTAATTTCCGTATCCTTTATAGTTTCATTTGCTCTTATACGTAACTAAAGTTAATCCCCTAGAGTAAGCCTATATTTTAAAGTGCCTTTTAAACCTAATGAATCTATTCTCTTTTCTATCTCCTTCTCACTTAGTAATGTTGCATTACCTGTTTTAACAAGCCCTGCATCTATACCAATGTTCTTAGCGCCCAATATATCCATACTCAAGGTATCTCCTACCATAAGAATTTTATTATCTTTTATAGATATATTATGCTTTTCAAGCAATATATTGAATATAGTAGGATACGGTTTGCCAAAATAAGTTACTTCGCCACCTAGTTTTTTATAAAGATTTGCATAATATCCAGAACAATATATAACTTTACCAGAAATTACAGCTGTAACATCCGGATTTAAGCATAATGCAGGTAGCTTTAGTTTAGCAGCTTTCTCTAAAATATCTAAATCAGGGTTTTGCGAGCTACTATGTGTTATAAGTATAGCATCTGCGTCCTCTATATTATCAATATGCTCAATATTATATTGCTTATTTCTATCTTTCCCAAAAATATATAGCTTTTTATCTTTATTAGGAATTATAAATTTTTCTAGGCAGACTTGCCCCGCCGTTATGATTCTATCTTTTTCTATATTGATGCCAGTTTTTTTAAATTCAGGATAAAATGCATCTACAGTATCTGGTGTATTTGTTACAATTAGTGTATTTGCTTTTTGTTTTATCATCTCATTTAGGTTGTTTATAACCCCTGGATACGTTTCTTTAGGGTACTTTCCATATGTTATAACTCCCCAAACATCAAATATAATTATATTATACTGATTAAAAATATCTAAAATATGTTTTTCAATAACCATTGACCTAT
>JAUIKA010000018.1 GCA_030430995.1 Alphaproteobacteria bacterium | reverse complement strand
GGTTGTGGAGTTATATCTAAAAATGATAGAGTGAAAATACTTTCTGATATAACAAAAGCATCCTTTGATGTAAAAGTTAACATAGTGGGGGTTCCATGCTCTAAATCTGCCAAGGAGATTATAGAAGCTTGTGGAGGTGTGATAAATTAAATAGTAATTAGAATATGAATGGTAGTAACAGATTCTTACCTTTTTCTTTTGAAGATATAGATAGTAATGATGATTTTTCAAAACTTGTAGAGGGCGATAATTATGCTTTAGAGCAAGGCAGTATGATAGAGGGGAGGATAATAAATAGAAGCAAAGATAATTATATTATAGATGTAGGTCTTAAAAATGAAGGGATTGTTTCAGTTTCAGAGTTTTATCCTAATTATCCTGATATAGGAGATACGGTTTCTCTTTCAGTTAAGAGATTAGAAAATAGAGCAGGTAAAATTATATTAAGTAGGGAAGAAGCGGTAAAAAAAGATACATGGAAGTTGTTAGAGAAATCTTATGAAGATAAAACAGTGATAATAGGAAAGATAGTTGAAAAGGTAAAAGGTGGATATGCTGTAAATACAGGAGGTGTGATAACTTTTCTTCCTGGTAGCCAGGTAAATATTAAACCTGTTAAAGACATATCCGATTTGATGGGTAAGGATTTAGAGTTTCATGTTTTAAAAATAGATAATAGATTAGGAAATATAGTAGTTTCAAGAAAATCTGTCTTAGAAAAAGAAATAAGTGCTGATAAGGAGAGTATATTTTCTAGTTTATCTGAAGGAAAAATACTAAAAGGTGTAGTAAAAAATATAACTGACTACGGTGCTTTTGTTGATATGGGGATGGTAGATGGATTGTTACATATAACAGACATATCTTGGTCTAGGATTAATCATCCTTCTGAGCTGCTAAATATAGGTGATGAAATTGATGTAGTAATAATAAAAATTGACAATAAAGCTAAAAGATTATCTCTTGGTATGAAGCAAATTAATGATAAACCTTGGCAAAAAGTTAAGGAAGCTTATAAAGTAGGGGAGATTGGGGAAGGATTAATAACTAATATAACAGAATATGGTATATTTGTTGGTCTTGGTAATACAGGAATCTCAGGCTTGGTTATATCAAGTGAAATAGAGTGGGGGAAAATCACTATGAGTGCATGCTCAGGTACTTACACTATTGGTGCTACTGTGAAGTTTATTATTACAGAAATAGATGATGTTAACTGTAGAGTGGGGCTGAGTATGAAAAGATGTACAGCAAGCCCATGGGATGGTTTTGTGAATAAATATAAAGAAGGTAGTGTAATAGATGCTGTTATAAAAAAGGTAGTTGATTTTGGATTGATTGTGGATATTCATGATAATGAATATGATCTAACAGGGTTAGTTCATATAAATGATATTTCTTGGAATAGTTCGGAGGCTTATGAGGCTATAAAAAAGTTTAAGAAAGGGGATGTTATTAGTTGTAAGTTAATTAATGTAGATGTAGAAAAAGAGAAAATTTCTTTAAGTATAAAGCATCTATCTAATAACGCTTATCAGGTTATATTTGATAAATATAACCAAGGAGATGTTGTAACATGCATAATCTTAGATGTAAAAAAATCTGGTATAGAGGTAAGTTTTGAGGGCATAAAAACCTTTATTAATAAGTCAGAGTTATCAATGGATAAATTTAATAGTAATGCTTTTCATGTAGGTGATAAAGTGGATGCAAAAATATCTGTTTTAGATGGAAAAACAAGAAGGATTGATTTATCTATTAGATTGTTAGAAATTGAGCATAGAAAAGATGTTAAGAAAAAATATGGCTCTCTTACAAGTGGTGCCATGCTAGGTAATATAATAGGGGATGCTATACCCCCAAGTGATATAGCGCCCGATAAGACAAAGGATAAAAAATAATATTTATGGCAAGAGTAGCAAATGTAAACATACCAGAAAATAAAAGGTTAGAAATATCGTTAACCTATATATATGGTGTGGGTAGAAATATAGCAAAAAAAATATGTGAAGAGGCTAAATTAGATGTTAATTTGAAAGTTTCTCAGCTATCTGATGAAGACCTTTCTACTATAAGGTCCATAGTGGATGTTGGTTATGTAGTTGAAGGAGACTTAAGAAAAGAAATATCACAAAATATAAAAAAGAAGAAGGAGATAAAGAGCTTTGCGGGTATGCGTCATATCAACAGACTTCCAGTAAGAGGGCAAAATACTAAATCCAATGCTAGGACAAGAAAGGGAAAGTCTACAGCTATCCCTGGAAAGAAAAAAGCAACCGCTAAAAAGTAAAAGTTATGACAACAAGTAAGAAAAAAAAGAAGAATATATCTCTGGCAGTATTACATATAAAAGCGACAGCAAATAACACTTTGGTAACATGTACGGATGTGCAAGGGAATGCTTTTGCTAGTAGTTCTTCAGGTGCAAATGGTTTTAATGGGTCTAAAAAATCTACCCCATATGCAGCACAGGTTGCTATTGAAAAAGTAGTAGAGAAAGCTAAATATTTCGGTGTTAAAACTATTTCCATAGTAATACAAGGAATAGGTTATCAAAGAGAGTCTGCTTTAAGAGCTGCTGCGAATAGTGAAGGAATTGTAGTAACATCTATTACAGATACTTCTGGCATACCACATAATGGATGTAGGCCTCCTAATCGTAGAAGGGTATAAATATATATAGGAAATAAAATGATAAAAGATCAAAAGTATTTTAATTCTTCAGGAGTCACTGCTTTAGAAGTTAAGAGGTATGAAAACAATCCTCATAGGGCTATTGTAATGCTTCTTCCTTTAAAAAGAGGGTTTGGTTATACACTTGCAAGCCCTATGAGACGTATGCTACTTTCTGATATTGGAGGATATGCAATTAATAAGATTAAAATAGAAGGCATTAATAATGATATGATGACGGTGCCTCATATGAAAGAAGATGTGAATTCTTTAATTATTAATTTAAAGAAGCTAGCTATAAGGTCTTCATCTCATAATAAATCTTTCAATGTAAGCCTTTTGGGGCCGAGGATAGTGAGAGGTAGTGATATAGTAAATTCGGCGCTAAGCAATGGTGTTGAAATACTAAATGAAGATCAATATATATGTACATTGGGAGATTATTGCAGTTTAAATATAGAAATATTTTGTAATTATGGTAAAGGATATGTGCAGGCATCTAATGATGGGAATAGTTTTGGAGAAATAGAGTTAGATAGTTTGTATAGTCCTATTAAGCATGTTAGTTACAAAGTGGAGGGAGCGCGCATAGGAGGAATGACAGATTATGATAAATTAATTTTGGATGTAGAGACTAATGGTGCAATTTCACCAGAGATGGCTGTTTCTGTTGCTGCTAGTTCATTGATGGAGCAATTAGCTATTTTTGCTACAAGTACAGAAAGTAAGGCAGATAATAAAAAGGAGCAAGATGTATTACCATTTAGTAAAGATTTGCTTAAGAAGATAGATGACATAGAGTTAACAGTTAGGTCTTCTAACTGCCTTAAAGGTGATAATATAGTATATATAGGAGATTTGGTTAATAGAACAGAGGCTCAGATGCTTAAAACTCCTAATTTTGGTAGAAAATCATTAAATGAAATAAAATCTGTATTAAGTTCTATGGGGTTATCATTTGGCATGGATGTACCTGGATGGCCGCCCAAAAATATAGAAGAGCTATCGAGAAAGGTAGAAGAAGATGGATATCATTCATAATAGAGGTAAAAAATATGAGACATTGTATCAAAGGTAAGAAACTTAATAGAAACACGGCTCACAGGGCTTCTTTACTTGAAAATCTTACAATAGCGCTAGTAACGCATGGAACTATACGTACTACGTTACATAAAGCAAAATTTATGCGTTCATATGTAGAAAAAACAATTACTCTAGCAAAGAAAGGTACTTTATCTAGCAGAAGGTCTCTAATAGGTGCTTTTAATGATAAGTTAGTAGTAGATAAGCTTATGAATGATATATCTAAGCAATATTCAGATAGATATGGAGGATATGTTAGAATAGTAAAGGCTGGTTATAGAAAAGGAGATATGGCGCCGATGGCGTATATCCAATTAGTATAAATAAAAAGTAAGATTTAGTATGGCAAATTATTCTTGTGCAAAAAAAGCGATAAAACAAAATAAAAAGAGAAATAAAATTAATAGTGATAGGTTGAGTAGAATGAGAACTTTTATAAAAAAGTTACAAATTTCTATGGCTAATTCTACTGTTTCTAAAGATTCATTATTAGATTCTTTTAAAAAAGTGCAATCTGAAATTATGAAAGCTAAAAAATCAGGAATAATTAAAGCTAATAATGCTTCACGTAAAGTGAGTAAATTAAGCTCTGCTATAAATGCTTTAGATAGGTCTTAGAAAATAGGTATATAGACTGCACTATATAGACACTACTATTAAGCAAGATATATATTAAGCATAGTGTTTTTTTGTGATATGTACTGGTGATGTATGTTGTATGTTACTATTAGGTTTAATTTTATTAATTAACAGCTTTTGTGTTATATCACAATAGTTTTGTATTAATGTTACTTGCTTTAATTATAATCATGTTATCAGAAGGAGGATATATTCTTAGCTATGGCTTAATATTTAAAATATAATAAAGATTATACTATATTCTAATATAAGAATGGTAAGTGATATGGCGCTAATTGTATAGCCACAATAAGTGGTGGCGAAGGGTTTAAAATATATCGATATCAGCAACCTATGTTTCTGTAATAAAATCAAGCAGGGGTTTTAAAGTTTTGAGTTTTTTAGCAAAATTATAAGTATTTAGACAATCATACAGATGAGATACTAGCTCCTCTATATTTAGTATAAGAATATTTTTTACGGTAGTATTTTTAGAATCCTATTTCTTATTTCTACTTGGCAGTTTATATAATAGGATAAAAGCTGATATGTAAACTAAATTCCGTTATCTGTAAGTATTAGTATACTTATATTGTAATATTTAATTTTTTCAAAGCATCCATATATCTGTATTGCTTACACCAAACTATTTTTGCTTTTTATATTTATAATTGTTTGTGTTATTCCCTATGTCTTGTTCATTTTGTATTTTTGAATTCGGCCTCTTACACAACCTAAATAAAGTTTTTATACTAATGCCAAAGCATTTTGTTGCAGATGTGGGGCTCATATTTCCTTTTTCTAGTAACACTTTAACCACAACCACGTTTAAGCATAAGCTGGAAAGTATTTGAAATAAAGGGTTGAAGATTTCAAAATAAAAGTTATGTTGTTTGTTATATTTCATATGTTTTCTAAATTTCAAATTATTTCTAAACAATTAGTCCTTAAAAGTATTTTCAATCTCTTTAGAGATAAATAACTACTGAAAAAGTAATTGGATATTATAGTATAGGCACACTTCTTATCCAGAGTCAGGGTTAACTGAAATCTATGGTATATAGCCAAACCAATACAAAATGCTTACACTTAAAAATTTAAGTATGACATATTCAATAGATTTTCGTAAAAAGATATTATCAATTCAAGATAAAGAAAGTTTAAGTTTTGCTCAAGTAGCAAAAAGATTTGTAATAAGCAAAAACATAGTATTTTTGTGGACAAAGGATATGTACCCAAAAAAAGAAATAAGCCTTGATACAGAATAGATATGCAAGCTCTTGCTTTTAGATATAGAAAAAATCAATGTAAGGCAATGTACAATTTGGTTTGTATTAAAAAGATTTGGCATAACATATAAAAAACTCTAAATCATATCTAAAAGTGGATTTAAGTTTATATAAATGAATCTGAATTTGAGATAATAACCAAAGGGTTCATGGATACAGCAGGGTGGCATAATTGTAATTTAAGAGCAAGAATTAATGCAATAGGTGCATTGGTAGGGAAAGCTCTGCTAACAATATAATTTTTTTGCAACAATATAAGTACATCTATGTTTACAGTTTGGGCAAAGCAGGATCTTTTTTCTAAATTGCAAGCAAATAGTGTTGTTATAGTTATGGATAATGCAGCTTTTCATAAAGGCAAAAAGATATGCATAAACTTTTGCTAGCAGCGGGTCATATAATAGAGTATCTCCATTCCTCCATATTCACCTTAACACACCTGATTGAGAAAAATGGGCCCAGGCTAAATTTTTAAGAAGCAAGTATTAATCCTCTATTGATGATTTGTTTAAAAATTATTTAGAGTAACTATTTTATAATTGGTTTAGCTATATATCAGGGTAAAAACCACCATTATAGTCTCTTTATGGCTATATCTCTATCTTCTTCTATCTTTCTTGATAGTTCTTTTATATCTATAGCGAAAAAGTATCTAAGAGTTATAACAAACTTCAAGCATCATATAATCTTTAAAAGAGAAATTTTAATACTATACAAGATCTGATGTTGTTTGGGTAGCAATGTTGTATATATTAATGGATCAATATCCAGCTCGCATTCAAGATAAGCATAACATATGATTATTTAATATTATGCTTATCCAAGATAATTTAAGAGTTATTCTGAACTATCTTCAACCCTAGCTCTTGTAGATGTTTATGGCCTACTTCAGAAGGAGCTTCCATAAGAAGGTCCTGAGCTTTTTGATTAAAAGGAAATGCTATAACTTCACGAATATTATCACTACCAGAGAGCAGCATTAATATTCTATCTATACCAGGTGCTAAGCCTCCGTGAGGTGGGGCTCCATATGACATAGCCTTAATCATTCCTGAAAACTCTTTATCTACATCTTCTTTGCTATAACCAGAAGCAGCAAATGCTTTATACAATAGTTGTGGTATATGGTTTCTAATAGCGCCACTAGAAAGCTCTATACCATTACATATAATGTCATATTGATATGCTTTAATATTCAATATATCTTGTTCAGATTTTGCATTATTAATTGCTTCCATACCTCCTTGCGGCATAGAAAATGGATTATGGCTAAATTCTATCTTTCCAGTATCCTCATTCACTTCATAGTAAGGAAAATCTACTACCCAACAGAATTTAAATGCATCTTTTTCTATTAAGTCCATAGTCTTCGCAATAGACTTTCTTACTTCCCCTGCTATTTTGCATGCATTTTTTTCTTTTTCACAGGCAAAAAATATAGCGTCATTTGGTTTTAGATTTGCTTTCTGAATCAGATCCTTATAATTTTTTTCTGTAAGTAACTTTGATATAGGGCCTTTAGGTACCATATCTTCATTAAACTGTATATATGCTAGCCCGCCAGCCCCTAGTTCATCTTTAGCAAAAGTTAACATTTTATCAAAAAAGCTTCTAGGCATGCTATATCCATTAGGGCAGGGTATAGCCCTGACTACAGAATTCTTACTATTGATATTATTTTTAAATATAGAAAAATTACTTTCAGTAAATATGTCAGTAACATCACATATTTTTATTGGAATTCTAAGGTCAGGTTTATCACAGCCATATTGCAGCATAGCATCTGCATATGTAATCCTTGGGAATGGAGTCTCTGTAACTTTTTTTTCTGAAAATTTAGTGAATACTTTTGCTAATATAGGCTCAATTGCTGCAAATACATCTTCTTGTGTAACAAAAGACATTTCTATATCTAGCTGATAGAATTCACCAGGAGATCTATCAGCTCTTGAGTCTTCATCTCTAAAGCATGGAGCTATTTGAAAATATTTATCAAAACCTGAAGACATTAGCAACTGCTTAAATTGTTGTGGAGCTTGTGGCAGCGCATAGAATTTACCTCTATGAAGACGGCTTGGAACTAAAAAATCTCTTGCGCCTTCGGGTGAGCTTGCCGTAAGGATAGGTGTTTGAAATTCTGTAAATCCGGATTCAGTCATTAAATTTCTTATATAAGAAATTACATTACTTCTTAGTAAGATATTATCATGCATTTGTTTCCTTCTAAGATCTAAGAACCTATATTTTAGCCTAAGTTCTTCTGATACTTCATATTCTGATGATAGAGTGAATGGCAATGGAATTGCTTCAGATTCTACATGCAAATTACTTACTACTACTTCAATTTCTCCTGTATGCATTTGGCTATTAATAGTGCCTTTTTCTCTCATGACAACTTTACCTTCAACAGTAATTACAGATTCTGCTCCTAGGCTATCTACATTATTGATCAAGTCTGTATTTTCAAAAACCAATTGCGTAATTCCGTAATGGTCCCTTAAATCTACAAATAACAAATTACCATGGTCCCTTTTTCTAAAAATCCACCCTGAAAGCTTTACTATCTCCCCGGCATGAGTAGCTTGCAGCTGGTTACAGTTATGGCTTCTATATTTATGCATTTATTCTACTATTTCCATTTTAGAAAAGAAAAATGCAACTTCTCTTGCTGCAGATTCTGGGCTATCTGAGCCATGCACTGTATTTTCATCTATGCTTATTGCTAGTTCTTTTCTTATAGTGCCATTTTCAGCATCCTTAGGGTTGGTTGCTCCCATCACAGCTCTATTTTTTGCTATAGCATTATGTCCTTTTAGTACTTGCAGTACAACAGGCCCGGAGGTTATTTGTTTAATTAAGCCACTGAAAAAAGGCCTTGCAGAATGTTCTGAATAGAATTCTTCTGCTATTTCCTTAGAAAGAAAAGTCATTCTTTGCGCTACTATCTTCAGGCCTTCTTTTTCAATATATCCATTTACCAAGCCAGTGATGTTTCTTTTAACGCCATCTGGCTTTATCATAGAAAAGGTATATTCTTGTTTCATACAGATATAAAAATTTTTACAAAATTATATCTGCTTATCTAAGAATATGTCAAATGTTATACATCAAATTCAGTAGAATTATTACTTGTAATTTCATAATCAGCGCCCAAAATTTCTGTTTGAACATGATAAGTATTATGTATATCATCTAAAACAGTTTGATGCTGTGAGATATCTATTTCTAATGTACTATATTGATAGTTAGCATTTGCTATATCTTTTAACTCTGCGCTTTCTTCCTTATTTTTCGGTCCATATTTTGTAACATCACCTGTTACTTTTGGAGGATAAAAACAAGAGAATAAACTAATACTAGATTCATAATCTTCATAAGCAGTTTGTAAATTTCCTTGTTTAAGTATATGAAAATCATACATAACATTTAAATTTGAATCTAAGAATTTTCCTTTATAAAATTTTATAAATGGTTCTTGATGCTCTTTGGGTATATTGTTTTCTACAAAAAATGTATTAATAGCATTTTCCCAAAGTGGGTTAGTTGAGCTAACATAATTTTTGTAAGCCTGCGGAGTACTTGCCCAATTTTTATATAGAACCACCTGAACATCATTACCTTCTAATAGTAATTTATACATATTTTCGGTATCATTCATTTGTAGAGACACATCCTTAAATTTCTCTACAGATGTATTAGATTCTCTGGCTAATTCTTGTTTTAATTCGTTGTTATACCATCCCTTTATAAGATATACATAGCTAAATTTATTGGCATTATCATTATTATTTTCACCATCATCTACATCCTCCTCATTTTCAATACTCTCACTAATTGATGTATTATAATAGTTAGGGGATACAGTCCAATGAGATATATTTTTCAGAGAATGTTCTAATGCAAATAAGGAATCTTTTTTCTGTTCTTCAGTTTTATTGCTTTCTGTAATTTCCTCTGTTTTTTCTCTGTATTTTCTCTCTACATATTGGCTAATAATAGGGCTGTTTAATGTATCCAAATATGCATTAGCATATAGTGTTTTTAGTTCTAAAAACAGTTCAAGCCCAAGAGCTGCACTTAAACCACTGCCAACAATATATAAAGTTTTATTTTTAGTATCTTTTATATGTTGCTTTGCTGTTTTTGCACTTTTAAATATAGGTAATAATTCGTCATGCTTTTCTTCATAAAAACTGTTACATTTCTCTAGGCCATTTTTAAAAATAGGAGTTTCTTCTTCTATGTCTTCATCTTCCTCTTCATCACCTTGTACGTTTTTAATGTCAGACATTAATAGTACATGTTTGGATGGATTTTTTATACTTTCTAATAAAACAAGGTTAGTGCCCTCTTGCTCTGTGCCCTCATTAGGGTATACCACTTTATAATCAGTATCTTGCCTATCTTCTAATAAAGCATCTATTTTTGGCAAAAGCTGTATATGTTCTTCTATTTTTGCTTTTGTTTCTTTGCTATATGATGGTAATTCTTCTTTAACGCAATTTTCTAATAGTGTAATAACCTCATTACCTTCATCAGAAGTAGTGATAGAAAATTTTACTAATATCTCTGTAGAGTTAGTTAATCTTATATGTCCATTATATATAGATTGTTCTTGATCAATTTTACTTGTAGAGGAAAACACTTCTTGAACCCCATTCACGCCTTGGTTAGCAAGCCTTATTTGTATTTCTTGATTCCCGGTTTGTCCCAAATATTCATTTGGCATTTTAACTGGTTTATAATCAGGGTTTTCTTTCAGTGATTTAAAATTAACATTGTCATTGAATTTAAAATCTTTAGCTATATCTAATACACTTAAGAGTTTTTCTTTAGGAAAATCTTTTCCTATTGCTGATTGCCAAAAGTGATTATATGTAGTATATGCATCATACCCAGTTGCCTTTTTATCGCTATATTTCTTAAAATTATAAGCTTTACTGGAAATATGCTCTAGTCTGCCAATATCATGCATTTTAGTAGACCAATAAAGCCAAGCTTCAACAGTAATACCATAATCCATAGGGTTTACAGAATCCTTTGTGTTGGTATTATCTTTTAATTTTGATACATTGTCTTTATTCTCATTGTTATTATCTTGTATTGTATATTCTACTTTTTTAGACTTTACCACTTTACTTTTTGACTTACTTTTAGTGGAGATAGTGTTTTTAGTATCAAATTTTATTTTAGTATTAAAATTACCAGGATTATTAACTATATATTTGTTATAATTTTTTCCTTGGTCTTGAGGTTGAAAGGATGTGAAATATGTTTCAAACTCTTCAGCGCTGATTACTTTATCTGATTTATCACTACCTTCTACGCAAGGAGAATTAATCACAATAGCTGTATTTCTATTATCTTGTATTCCTACATGGTAATGATCTGTTCCATCTATTGAATATTCTGCTGTTTGTGCCGCAACGCCGCATACGACTCCATACCCTATATGAAAAACTTGATTTTCGTTATATGCATGGGTAGCAACTTCTTTGGCTAGCTCTGTTGAATATACAAGGCTCTTATTATATATTGGCGTTACATCATATTTAATATGTGATTCAGGGGTTAATATTTTTTTTAGCTCTATATCTTTATCTAAATTAAAACCTTTGGATAGTGTATGAATTCTTATAACCTGTATATGGCTAGTGTTTTTGCCCTTTACTACTATGTCTATAACATGTAGAGGAAATTTTTTCTCATCCACTTCTAAAGATGCTTTGCTAGCAAAGATATCATATGCTTCTTTATACTTATTAGTAATATATTTGTCTTTATAGTGTTGTTGTATAGTTTCTTTTTTATCTGTTCCGTACTGAAGATGTTTTAATTTTTTAAGAGTATCTTGGCCTGATATTTCAAATCTTTCTGTTGAATTTATAACCTCTCTGATATTAGTAGTAAAATTTTGATCTACAGTTCCATAATAGTGGTCAGCAACATAGCTTAGGATTTTGCTGGTAGCTTTTATAAGCTCGATATCAGTTTTTGAGTCTTTTTCTTTAGATGGAGAGTATATATTTTGCAATATATTCTCTTTTGTATCTTTATTTTGATTCTTTGCTTTTTTCATAGTTCTTTATAATTAATAGGTTTATGTCTTTAATTATAAATTAGTTATTCTTTTAATGAATTAAAAAGTAAAACTTTTATAAGTTAAAAGGCCTATGCAAAAAAAACTGTTATATGAATATTATTTAATAGCCTTTTGAAAACTAAGTTTTAGCTATGCTTGATAGATGTAGGAAAAACACAAATATTAATTTATATAAGTCTAAACAGTTCTACTCTTGACCTTCGGCATAAAATGATGATAAATATATATGGATAAACAAAAATACATTTTATGAATACAGTAACCATACAACCAACGAGCTCTATTGAAAGTTTTTTCTCTATAGCAGCATCTATTTTTACTCCCAACAAAGAAGTTGTATCTGTAATTCGAATGTCAGGACCAATAGGGAAATTAGGTGTTAACAAAGGAATTAATATAGAAACATATAATTCTGTAATAGAAGAGGCTTTTAAGCCAAAAAAATTAGCAGCTGTATGTGTTATTATAAACTCTCCAGGTGGCTCCCCTGCTCAGTCAGATTTAATAGCAAAAAGGCTTAAGCAGTTTTCCAAGAAAAAGAATGTTCCCATATATGTTTTTGTAGAGGATTGTGCTCTATCAGGAGGTTATTGGATAGCATGTGCTGCAAAAGAAATATATGCAACTCGTAATTCATTAATAGGAAGTATAGGGGTAATAAGTTCAAGCTTCGGATTAAACAAAGTAATACAACAATATGGAATTGAAAGAAGGGTTTATACAGAAGGAAAAAATAAATCTTTTATGGATCCATTTTCAGAAATGAAAAAAGATGATGTCAGTAGAGTTAAATCTTTACAGAAGAATATTTATGAGTCATTTGTAGAGCATGTTAAATCTTCTAGAGGAGGCAAAATAACGCAGTCTGATGAAATCCTTTTCGAGGGTGGTTTCTGGACAGCTAATATAGCTCTGGATTATGGTTTGATAGATGGGCTGCAAGATATATATTCTTTTATAGAAGAAAAATTCGGAGATAAAGTGAAAATAAAATATCCTAAAGTTAAAAAATCTTGGTTGAAAGATAGGATTACAATGGGAGACGCTATCTTAGATATAGCAAATAATATAGAGTATAAAATCAACCATGAAGATATATTGTATAAATAGTAACTATATATTGAAGTTGGTTTAATATTTTACTATAATGAAAAGTAAATAATAAAAGGTAAGTGGTATGATAGATTATACTAAGAGCTCTTCAAAAACAGAAAGCTCTATAAATGAAGGATTAAAAAACTATTTTCTC
>JAUIKA010000017.1 GCA_030430995.1 Alphaproteobacteria bacterium | reverse complement strand
ACCTAACACCTCATATGCATCATTTATCTCCTTAAATTTTTTCTCAGCAGCAGGGTTATCCTGATTTTTATCAGGATGATATTTCATAGCAAGCTTCCTATAAGCTTTTTTTATTTCTTCAGGAGAAGAATTTTTATCTACTCCTAAAGTTTTATAATAGTCTTGATTAGAGCTCATATTTTATTTTTTATCTTGATATTCTGCGTCTACTACTTTTTCTTCTTCTTTATTTTCCTCTTTAGCTTCAGCTGTATTTTGATGCTGGTCTTTACCTTCTTCATTTTTATACATCACTTCACCTATTTTCATAGAGCTTTGTGCTAATGCTTCAGTTGCGGAAGTAATTCTAGCTTCATCTTCTGATTCCAAAGCTTCTTTCAAAGCTTTTATATCTGCTTCTATTTTATCTTTATCAGCAGCTTGCAGTTTATCTCCATGTTCTTTTATGCTGCTTTCAACAGTATAAATCTGGCTTTCAGCTTTATTTTTTGCTTCTATAAGATTTTTACGTTTTTTATCTTCTTCTGCATTATCTTCAGCATCCTTCACCATTTTTTCTATTTCGGCTTCAGATAGGCCACCACTAGATTGTATAGTAATTTTTTGCTCTTTGCCAGTAGATTTATCTTTAGCTGTCACATGCACAATTCCATTAGCGTCAATATCAAAGATAACTTCAATTTGCGGCACGCCTCTAGGGGCTGGCGGTATGCCCTCTAACGTGAACTCTCCTAAAAGCTTATTATGGGATGCAAATTCTCTCTCCCCCTGGCATACACGTATGCTTACAGCTGGCTGATTATCTTGCGCTGTAGAGAATACCTGGCTCTTCTTTGTAGGAATTGTTGTATTTTTCTCTATCAGTTTTGTGAATACACCTCCTAATGTTTCTATTCCAAGTGAAAGAGGTGTTACATCTAGTAGTAATACATCTTTCACATCTCCCTGCAGGACTCCTGCTTGTATTGCAGCGCCTTTTGCTACCACTTCATCCGGATTTACTCCTTTATGTGGCTCTTTGCCAAAGAAGTTTTTCACAGTTTCTATTACCTTAGGCATTCTTGTCATACCACCTACTAGAACTACATCTTGGATATCGCTAGTTTTAAGACCTGCATCTTCTAAAGCCTTTTTGCATGGGTCTATTGTTTTTTGCACTAAATCTGCTACTAAAGACTCCAGCTTAGCTCTTGTAAGTACAACATTCAAATGCTTTGGCCCTGAAGCATCTGCCGTTACATAAGGCAAGTTTATATCTGTTTGTTGTGCTGATGAAAGTTCTTTTTTTGCCTTCTCAGCCGCTTCCTTTAGCCTTTGCAGAGCTAGTGGATCTTTCTTCAGATCTACTCCGGAGTCTTTTTTAAATTCATCTATTAAGAAGTTTAATATTCTTGAGTCAAAGTCTTCCCCTCCTAAGAAAGTATCTCCATTTGTAGATTTCACTTCAAATACTCCATCACCTATTTCTAATATAGATACATCAAAAGTTCCTCCGCCAAGGTCATATACAGCTATTAATCTGTTTCCTTTTTTATCTAGGCCATATGCCAGTGCTGCTGCTGTTGGCTCATTGATAATCCTTTTTATTTCCAGCCCAGCTATTTTCCCTGCATCTTTAGTTGCTTGCCTTTGCGCATCATCAAAATAAGCAGGAACTGTTATTACAGCTTCTGTTACTTTTTCTCCTAAATAGCTTTCCGCTGCTTCTTTTGCTTTTTGCAATATATTAGCACCTATTTGGCTAGGGGAATATTGTTTCCCATCTGCTTCAAGCCATGCATCTCCGCTATTAGCTCTAACGATAGAATATGGGACTAGTTTTTGGTCTTCTGCTACCTTAGGGTCTGTGAACTTTCTCCCTATCAGCCTTTTAGTGCCATATAAAGTGTTTTTAGGGTTTGTTACAGCTTGTCTTTTTGCTGGGTCACCCACTAATATTTCTCCTTTTGCGAAAGCAACAATAGAAGGGATGGTATTGCCTCCTTCTAAATTTTGTATTACTTTTGCTTCTTTGCCTTCAAGAACTGCAACACATGAATTTGTAGTTCCAAGGTCTATTCCTATAATCTTTGCCATCTTAACCTCTTATTTTAATTATTAGATAGTTTTGATATAATGCAAGATGCAGAATTTGCAAGATATATAGGAATAATTTTATAAGATTTTATATACCTTTTCCGCTTTCTTTCTTGCCTCTTCTAAAAATAGCACTAACAGTGGAGCGAAAATTTCCTCTATGTTTTTTTGTAGAGACAGATTGTTTCCATGTATTATCTAATGAATTAAATTTTGCTTCAATATCACTCAATGACTCCGTTCTCTGCAAAGCTGCCTTTATTCCATTTCGTAGTTGATCTTGTGCATCTTGCAGAGCCCTCTGTGCTTCTTCTTGGCGTGTCTTATCATATACTTCTTTCCATTGATCTAAAGATGATTGAGCTTGTTTGTTTAGATGATTTATGTTTTTTACGCCTTCTAATAATGCATTATTATATGCATTTTCTGCGGCATTAAGACCCTCATGGGCTCTATTTAATGCGGTTGCAGATTCATTTAGATTCTGAGTTTTTTCTGTCTCATTACCACTACCTGCTGAATAACGCTCCTCAACTTTGCCGTTCAAAGCCATATCTGCTACATTTGATATAATATCTGACACCCTCTTACCTATTTTTTTGCCTATATTCCACCCTTTCCAAAATGCATCTTTTATTTTTTGAATACTAGATTTTTTCTTTTGTAGCTCTTCTTTTTTCTCTTCTGAGGCGCTAGATGCATTACTGATAAAAGACCCTGGCTGAGTTCTTGGTGTTTCTTCCTCCTGATTGCCTTTCCACCAACTTTTTAATTCAGCTATGAAACCTTTACCTCTTTTTTCTTTCATTGCCCTAGCCAAATCAGCAGCATCGCTTTTGAAGCGTTGTGAGTCTTGTGATAATTGTTCAGATTTTTTTCTAACTGATTTTAGCGTTTCTGCTCTTTGTTCTAAATCTTGTTTTGTTTGATTAATTGTATTTGTATCTGGCATATGATCTTTAATTATGGTTATTATGTATTTAATAATAAAATCATTGTCTGATTAATAATATTAGTTTTAACAAAATAAGATATATTATTATATTTTTGTGATATATATACATAGATATACTAATTAAATCTATATTAAACCTAATATTAGGGATGTATATATTATCTACCTATTTTATTTTGTGTTTTTTTTAGTCGACTAATTACCCTTATTGGTGCCGTTATAACTCTCATTACATAATCTCTTTTTCGATATTTTCCAGTACTGCTTAAGTTGGATGTAGATGTTGGATGCTCGAATTGCTCTTGCTCTTGTTGCTGAGGTAAAGCTGGCTCATTGGATAAATCAATAAATCCTTTCCCTAACATTGATTTTGGCGCTACATTGGGAGTATTGTTTGCTGATTCTAATAAAATGGTATTGCTTGAATCTGACCTTGGAATAGAAGATATATCAGTTGGTAAAATGGTATTGCTTGAATCTGACCTTGGAATATCAAACTCTTGTGAATGAGAAGCTGATAGGGGTTTTTGTAACTTTTCAAGATTCGCTTTATTAAGCGGCTGGAGCCCTTTTCTAGTGGAAGGGTATTTTGTAATCAATGATTTTTTTCTTTCTTCGTATACTTCTATATCCTTTTGCGACTTACTTTTAGCTTCGGTAAAACCGTCAATTTTGTTTTCTATAATTGTTTTTATTTTTTCCACTCTCAAGCGTTCTGGATTTGTCAAGGGTTTTGGCTTGGATGTTAAATATTCTTCCAATCGTGCAAGTTCTTTTTGGAACCTTATAATTCTATTGTCAAAGAGTTTTATATTTTCTTTAGATTTATTAATATGTGAATCAAAAAATTTTACTTGAGCTTTTATTTTATCTTCAAATTGAGTTGTTTTTTGCATAATAATTAAAATGAATATCTATATGAATCATTATACAGCTACTCTTCTTCAATCTAAATTAATTAGCTATGATATAAAGGTTAATATTTTTACTTGTTGTATAGATGTTCATTTACAACAAGTCTTTGATAACGCTAATATCTGTATATACTTTACCATCAATAATAAAAGCTGGTATCCTGTCTATATGTAGAATTTCTGCTAGCTCTTTATTCTTATTCAAAAGTAGCCAGCAAAGCCCTGAGTCTAACTTTTTATTTATATCTGCCTGAGAAACATTATGTTGTGATAGTATTTTTTGTATGTCTATATATTTGCTAGACATAATTATATTATTTATAGGGAAAAAAGCAGTTGGCTTTATTTGGTATAAACTCAGCATAACCTCTGAAATATATTGAGATTTAGAATAAAAACATAGGGGCTTGTATATTATCTTAATATTTTCTATTTTGCTAAGCAATAGGCATATTTCTTTGCAATGCGGGCAGCTATAGTCATAAAAGAATACAACTATTTTCCCTTTCAGTGGCCATATTGGGCTATAAGCTTCTATTACATCCATATTTTCAGATATAAATTTAGTTGCTTCTACTTCCTCTTCCGCTATTTTCTTCCGCTTTATTTTCTCTAAAGATTCTAAAATAGCTTCAGGGTTTTTCATTAAATACCTATGTATAGATGTGTTAACATCTTCCTGAGAAAGGGTAGGGCATTCTTGTGTTTCTTTATTAGTAATAAAATATATAAATATCATAAGAGCAAAGCATATGATAGCTATAATTATTTTTATATTTCTATGTTCCACTCCTGTGCTATTTTTTGTCTACTGCGTACCAATTTTTTTATGCTCAGCTTTGCATGATATATCCCTATATGTGCAAATGATAAAGGCACTATAATATGTAATATTTTACCAAAAACAGATATGCTATATATAATAAACCACATATTTAAGTTACCAAGTATAATTTTGGCTGCATATGTTATATCAAATGAACTAAATAGATTTTTCATATAAGGTAACACTGCTATTAAGTTAAATATAGTAATGATTATATAAGAATGGCTCTCATCACGCATGCAGATTACATTGCCTAAGATAGAAGGCAAAAACCATGCGACAGTTAGCATAAAACAGGATTTTGATATGAATAGAGATATACAAATAAGTACTAAAGGTATTAGCCTAGTCCATAGGAAGAATTTTTTTATTATCCCATTATATAATGATGTTAGCATATTTATTATGTTTTTATATTAATGTTACTAGCATTAGTGCTATTACTAGAAGTATATAGGCAGAAATAAATACTGCAATATGCCCTAAGTTATAATATTTATTAAAAATATTTGTACTCTCAGATAAGTCGGCTATTTTATTATCTAGCTTCTCAGTTTCTTTCATAGCATTTATATAGCCTTTATTGTCATTATCAAAAACTGAGTTATTGTTTAATAATTCGATTATTTTTTTCAAATCTTCCTTTTCTGACAATACTTCTATTTGTTTTTTTATTATTTCTTTTAATTTTATGTGGCTCACATGTTCTGAGATATATTCCCATACTTTCTTCCCTATATATTTGCATATATTTTTTGTAGATGCATTTTGCATATGCTCTTTTACTGTAGAGAATAAGTACAGAATATCTAAAGATCTATTATAAGGTATAAAATTATTGACATATTTTTCTATATTGCTTTCTACGAGTCCTAATTTTGCTTTTATAAAGCTAGTAATGTTATTATTCTCAATTTGTTCAGGGCTATTTTCTAATAAGCGCAATAACTCCTCTATATCAGTTATATAATATTTCTCTAAATTTTTACCCTGGCAAGCTATGTAAGGGTTATTTTGATATAATATTTGTTCTAGCCGGCTGCCTTGGTCTGAATTTGTAACTTCATCTATATTTGTTTGAATTCTTTTTATATTAAAGTAGTCATATAGATTAGAGTATTTTGTGTCTAGGTTAAGATCTTTTATAGAATAAATTATATTTGATATAATGCCAATATCATCTATAAACTCATAGCATATTTGCATCAAGCATACAGGAGAAAATATGAATTCTCTAATATAAATGGGGCCTGTGGGGTCTATTCTTGATAAAAATCTTAACAATGTTTTTTCTCGGTTCATATTATTTGTATTGAGTAGTTTTGAAAAACCAAGATGTTTATATCTTTGTAGTATATGGAAGAATTTATCTTGCGAGACAAAACTTAGAGCTTCTTCCCAGCTATTATATAGGTCATTTGCTAGATGCTTTAAATGAGAATATATATTTTTATTGAAGCTAATATCATAGTTATATAGCTTGTTTCTTTTTATTGTTGGTGCTGTATCATATAAAATATATTGCAGCATTTGTGAGGCATTAGGGCGGTTATATATATCATCTTCTACTAGTAATTTAACAATTTTGTTTAATTTAAATGGCAAAGAACATATATTAGATAGGCTATGGAAGCTGCCATGTCTTAATTTTTCTTCAATAGACGCAGATATAGTGCTTTCACTATATAGCATATGCAATAATATCCCTAAAGAATATAAGTCGCTTTTATGTGAATAAGGGGTTCTGAATCTAGCATCAGTATTTATTAGTTCAGGGGCTATAAATGCATCCTGTTGTGTGTAATTAATGGGGAAAGAAAAATTCTCTCTGATTTTTATTTGCTCCCCGTCATAAAATATATTATTGGGGCTTATGCCTCCAAGTGGTATCTCTTTATTGATGCAATATATAATTGAGTTTAATATGGGAAGTGCTATATTATTTATTATTTCTTTTTCTGAAAAACTTCTGTGGTTGTTTAACATTGATTCGAGAGAAGATTTATAATCATAGCTTTCTATTATTACTACAAATTTTTTTGTGCCATCTTCTAGAGAGTACATGCCATAATCTTCTATTGTAGGCATATTGGGCATGGGTGATTCTGTAATCTTCTCTATTATATCTCCTGGAATATAAAAGCTATTATCATAGATAATGCATAAATAATTCTTTTTATCATTATTAGTTAACTTGGTGCAATGGTAGTATGTAGAAAAGTTATTTGATAGCTCAGTTATACTTCCATTTTGAAAATCTATTCGATAATTTGTTATTTCTTTTTTCATTATTTTTAATTATGTATAATTACTTCTACAAAGTCTATTTTAGATAAAGGTCTGCACCCTTGCCCAATAATATCATTTTTGTCTACTTTTATCACTTTTCCTACAATAAGATTGCTGGGGTATTTGCTACTGCTGTTGCTTGTAATTAACAGTTCTCCTTCTTTTATATGTGGTGGAGTTGTTATGTCAGAATGGTTAAGTCTAAATAGGTTATCCCCCACTCCATAAGTTATAGCTTTTTTTAGAGATTGAGATGAGATTACAGGTACTCTAACATATTTGTCATCTATTGGTAACACTTCAGTGTAATTCTTATATATTTTTCCAATTTGCCCTATTACATAGCCCCTGGATATTACTGGGCTGCCTATTACAAAGCTTTTATGCGTGGAGATATATATCTTCTTTGTACTTCTGAATGGGTCATGCAGTATATAGCTTGTAACATATGTATAATCTTTCCTAGGTAGATTAAGCATCTGTTTTAACTCTGTATTCTCTCTTTCCAATGCTTTTGTTGTTGAGGCTTCTTTTATATATTTATCTAATATGTTTTTTAATTTTATGTTTTCTTCTATTAATGTAGATTTTAAAATGAACCCTTCATATGCTTCACTCCCTTTTTTTATATTAAAAAAGATGTTTTGTAGATGCTTGCTATAAAAAATAGGGTTAGGAACAAAGATTTCTTTATTGAATATATATAATGAGAAAAGAAGCAATATAAACGTAGGTATATATAAGCTTATTAAAAGCAGCTTTGTATTATTCGGTTTAAAAAAATCTTTATTTTGCATTTTAATCTTGCTGAAATAAAACATGTTTAAAAGTATCAAAGTTGTACAGCACTTTACCTATACCTCTAGCTATGCAAGAGAGTGGGTCTTTTGCTACTGTTACGCTAAGATTAGTAGATTCATTGATTACTTTATCTAAATTATTCAGCATGCCGCCACCACCTGTAAGCACTATACCTGAGTCTACTATATCAGCTGAGAGTTCAGGAGGGGTGCATTCAAGGGCAACTTTTACAGCTTCTACAATTTGGTTTATAGGGTCTGATAAACTTTCTGCCACTTCAGATTCTGTTAGTACAATCTCTTTGGGGATGCCATTGAGAAGGTCTCTTCCTCTTATTTCTGTGGTAGCCAAATTGTCTTTATCTGTAACCTTTGCTGTTCCTATAGTTTTTTTAATCTTTTCAGCTGTAGATTCACCTATAAGAAGGTTATGGTTTCTTCTTATATAAGCTATTATAGCATCATCAAGTGTGTCTCCACCTATTCTTATAGATTTTGAATATACCACACCACCTAATGAAAGTACGGCTACTTCTGTTGTTCCCCCTCCCACGTCAACAACCATAGAGCCTTGAGGTGCTGTAACTGGCATATCTGCTCCTATAGCTGCAGCCATAGGCTCTTCTATAAGAAATACCTCTCTCGCACCTGCGCTTTCAGCAGCTTCTTGTATAGCTCTTCTCTCTACAGGGGTTGAGCCGGAGGGGACGCATACTATAATCATTGGGCCTATTATAGCTTTTCTTGCATTTTGCTTTATGAAGTGCTTTATCATTGCTTCTGCCGCTTTAAAGTCAGCTATTACACCATCTTTTAAAGGTCTTTTTGCTTCAATGCCTTTAGGTGTTTTGCCTATCATCATTTTTGCCTGTAAACCTACAGCATATGGTTTGTCATAATCTCCTGACTTAGATGTGGCTATAACAGATGGTTGGTTACTAATTATACCTTCACCTTTTATATATACTAAAGTATTCGCCGTGCCTAAATCTATAGCTATATCATCAGATACTATTCCTAAGAATTTTAGCAGTTGCATTTTATTAAACATGATCTTTTTTTTTATTTAAATTAAATATTATTATATAATCTAATGCTTGACCAAAAATATATATGCGCATTATTATATAACGATATGAAGCAGTATATTATAAATATTTGGGATGATAAATAAGGTTTTTATGTTTTTGAGTCAAATTAAGGAAGAATTTTTTAAAATTTCTTGGATGCAGAAAAAGGATTTGATTACTTCTAGTATTATAGTTGTTGTTTCACTTGTTGTGTTGAGTATATTATTTCTAGCAATAGATTTTAGTATACATAAAATTATCTTTTTTTTAATTAAAGTGTAAATAAAATGCAGTGGTATATAATAAACACTATGGCTGGCAGTGAGGGCAGAATAAAAAATGAGATAATCTCAAAGGCAGGGGCGCAAAATCTATCAGATAGCTTTAAAGATATAGTGATTCCATCTATTAGTGTAGATGAAGTAAAGAAAGGGAAGACTCAAAAAGTTGAGAAAAAAATGACTCCGGGCTATGTGATGATCCAAATGGAGATGAATGATGTTACATGGGGATTGATAAGGTCCATAAATAAAGTTTCAAAATTTTTAGGGAGCGCAGATAAACCAAAACCTGTGCCAGAATCAGAAATAAATTCTATGATTGGCCAATTAAAACAACAAGAGGAGAATTATAATAAAGGAGCAAAATTCTCCCCAGGGGGCTCAGTAGAAATTTTAGAAGGCCCTTTTGAATCTTTTGTTGCTATTATAGATGAAGTCTGTGATAAGTCAGAAATTTTAAAGGTATCTGTGCCAATTTTTGGTAGGAATACAATAATAGAATTATCCTTTTCTCAGGTAAAAGTTGCAACTGGCAAAAAAAAATCTTGAATTAAAATCAATAATTGGTTATGATTACCAAGGTTATGTATAGTGATTGTATTAGATTATGAGCAAAAAGCCAGAAAACAAGGAAATAAAGTTAACTCTGCTTGCAGGAAAAGCAAACCCAAGCCCACCGGTAGGCCCGGCGTTAGGGCAGCATGGTTTGAATATAATGGAGTTTTGTAAAGCGTTCAATGAGAAAACCGCTTCGATGGAGGCAGGAACACCAGTGCCTGTTGTTATTACAGTTCTTGAAAAGAGAAAATTTTCCTTTGTTGTAAAATTACCGCCGGTGTCTTTTTGGTTAAAGAAGGCTGCGAAGATAAAAAGCGGAAGTGCTTTATCTAAAAGGGAAAAAGCAATTGGCTCTGTAACTCAAGCTCAGTGCCAGGAGATAGCAGAGAAGAAATTGCCAGATTTAAACACAACAGATGTGGTTGCTGCGACTAAAACAGTGGTAGGTACTGCAATGTCTATGGGGCTTACAGTAACAAAAGGATAATTAGGTAACCACTTATGGGAAAGAATTTTTTAAAAGCAAAAGAAGCTGTTTCATATGAAGCGCTAAATTTGCAAGAAGCAGTAAAAAAGATAAAAGAGATATCTTTTTCAAAATTTGATGAGTCAGTAGATTTATCAATAAATCTTAATATAGATACTCGTAAAGCTGACCAATTGGTAAGGGGAGTTGTAGTGCTTCCAAATGGTAGGGGTAAAGCTGTTAGAGTAGCTCTTATTTCTAAGAATAGTGATAAATATAAAGATTGTGGTGCAGAGATTATTGGTGGGCAAGAGGTTAAGATAGACTTTGATATATGTGTTGCTACTCCGGACTCTATGCCGCTTGTAAGCCAGGTTGCTAGGATATTAGGCCCTAAAGGGCTTATGCCTAACCCTAAATTAGGTACTGTAACAATGGATGTTAATAAGGCAGTAGAAAAGTTGAAGAAAGGGCAGGTTGAATTTAGAGCAGATAAGAAAGGTGTAGTGAACTTAGGTATTGGTAAAATATCTTTTGAAGAAGCTGCACTTGTTGACAATATAAAAGATGTAATTTCAGCAATTAATAACGCTAAGCCTCAGGGCATAAAAGGAAGTTATATAAAATCTATATTTGTTTCTGCTACTATGACTCCGTCTGTGGAATTGAATATATCAACATTAAATTTTTAGTATTATAAAATGTTAGCTTGGAAAAAGGATAGTGTAGAAGAATTATCTAATATATATAACAGTGGAGAAGCTGTTATACTACTGCATTATCACGGTATTACCGTAAAACAAATAAGTGGCTTAAGGGATGACTTAAGACAGAGTGGCGCTAAGCTAAAGGTTATAAAAAATACTTTAGCAAAGATAGCTGCTAAATCTACCGGTGTAGAGAAAATTTCAGCAAAATTTTCTGGGCCGGTTGCTATTGCATATGGTGAGGATTTAGTGTCTATTGCGAAAATTTTATCAGAGTTTTCTGGTAAAAATGAAAATTTAAAACTTTTAGGAGGAGTGTCAGAGTCTAGTGCTTTAACACAAGAAGATGTGGGTAGAATTGCTAAATTACCATCTAAAGATGAGCTAAGAAGCAAGATTATCTCTTCTATTACCTCTCCTGCTAGGAGAATTGCTATGGCTATTAACTCTTCTCAGAATAGAATAGTCCGTGCTATAAAATTTAAAAATCAATAATTAAAAATATTATCAATATGGCTAATAACTTAGAAAAAATCGTTGAAGATTTATCTTCATTAACAGTGCTTGAAGCTGCTGATTTAGCAAAAATGCTTGAAGAAAAATGGGGTGTTTCTGCTGTTGCTGCTGTGCCTATGGCTGCTGCAGGTGGAGCTGTTGCTGCTTCTTCTGAAGAGAAAAGTAGTTTTTCATTAGTACTAGCTTCTGCTGGAAGTAGTAAACTTGCTGTAATTAAGGAAGTACGTGCTATTACTGGTTTAGGGCTTAAAGAAGCAAAAGATCTAGTTGAATCTGCACCTAAGTCTATAAAAGAAGACTTAGATAAAGCAGAGGCAGAAAAACTTAAAGCACAACTAGAAGCAGCTGGTGCTAAAGTAGAATTAAAGTAATAAAGTTATATTATAGCTTTATAATATTATATCTCAGGTTAGATATCAATTTTGTCTGATATCTACCTTGGTTATAGTGGTCAAATATATAGGTATATATCTTGAAGGTGATGGTTTGTTGACCTTGAGGTTTTAGTATATTTGTATTTAGTTCTCATATTATCCTTGCAATTTTTTATCTCTAGTTTTTTATATACCCCTTGTGAGTGTGTAGTTGTTTTTGTTATATAGATAAAATAATAAGATAAATTATATAGATTAATCCATATAAAATGTCTGGATTATTTTTTGTAAAAACTATAATAACATTGCGAGTAAATTTTTTCTTAAAGGCTTAAAGCAAATGGCCGAATATTATTTAAATTCATCCTAACTTATTTAAGAAAAGATTTTAGTAAAGTAGATTAAGAGAGGTTTGCTAAAATAGCTCCTCAAACACAACTGTTGTTAATAATAGTCTAAATCCTACTTAACAAGTAAAGATATAAAATATTAAAACTTAGTATTTTAGCAATCTCTTTTTCCTGCGCGGTTGTTAGTACTACCCTTGAACATGTCATTCTTTATTATTATTTAGTTGTAAATAAAAAAATACTTGAAAAAACACTTGATTTTTTTCTATTAATACTGATTTTTTTACTTAAACTATATTTATATTTAATATGGTTTAGAATAATTAAAGACTTTTTACAATGACAACAAAAGAAGAAGCTGAAAAGAAATTTAAAGAAGGAGATTACATGGGAGCTATAGATAGCTATACCGAACTTTCTTCTTCTTTCCACTATGATCCTCTATATCCTACCAAGATAGGGGAGTGTTATTTAAAATTAAAAATGCCAAAGCAGGCGTTAGCAAGTTTTGATACAGTAACAGAAAAATTACAGAGTTATGATTATGGACCCATGTATCCACTTAAAGTGCAAGCATTACAAGATTTATCACCTGATGTAACCTTGACTCCTGCACCGGATGTGAATATGGTGGTGCGAGGTATTCAGGCGTATGGCAAAACTGATTACTCATTATTCAAATATGGATGCTGCTATACTGGTACCGTAGTTGTAAGTGCTGTGATATCAGATGCACTATGTGGTCCAGTAGGTGGGTGGATAGCTGGCCCTATGTGTAAAGGATGCTTAGGAGAAAGGAAACAATTTGCAAGTAATGAAAAAGCTTATGATGATAGTGAAAAAGAAAGATATAGTAGAGAAACAAGAGAGAAAGAAGCTACAAAAAAGGGAGCA
>JAUIKA010000103.1 GCA_030430995.1 Alphaproteobacteria bacterium | reverse complement strand
TACTGTAGGTGGCGTTGTTGCGCAAGGTAATACCATTATGGAGATAGTGCCTCAGCATGATAATTTAGTAATTGAAGCTAAAATTCCACAAAGATATATAGATTCTGTACATGTGGGGCAGAAAGCGAAAATAAGGTTTAGTGCATTTAAATCTAGAACGAGCCCAATATTCTTAGGGAAGGTTATTTCTATATCTCCTGACTATGTTCAGCAAGATAAGACACAGTTTCATAATGGTGTTCCAGTTGGTGGTGGATATGCTAGTATGCTTAATAACCCTATGCTGGCTGGGGAGAACTTATATTCTGCAAGGGTTGAGATAGATATGAAAGAATTTGATAGAATTTCTAAGAAATATGGTTTATCTCTTCACCCGGGGATGATGGCGGATATTCAAATAACTACTGGTGAAAGAACTCTGCTTAGATATTTACTAGACCCTGTAGTAGACCATATGTTTAAAGCTTTGGGAGAGAAATAGAGGGGCTTGCGAATGCTATAGGGTTCGCATCAATCCTTGATTAGCCTCTCTATTTCTTTAGTATATTATATAGGTTTTTATAAAAAATTATGATATCTACTTTGGTAGCAAACTAAGTATTTTAATTTATGTTTGGAATATTAAATAGTGTGCTTACACCATTTCCTCCATTAGCTTGTAAGGGTTTTTATAGATCATTTTCTACGTATACAAAATTTGTAAATCCTACCACAGATTTTTCATTTAAGAGATTATTTGGGGACCAACAACAATCAAAGCTTCTAGTAAGTTTATTAAATAGTCTCCTTCACTTAGAAGAGCCTATAGTGAGCGTTCAAATAACTGATCATCAATTACATAGATAGTCATCAGAAATAGTTGGAAGTAAAATAGATGTATTATGCAGTACTACAACTGGTAAGGTGATAGCTGTAGAAATGCAACAAGCCCATGAAGCTTATTTTCTTGCTATATGTCAAGCATATATGGCAAAATTAATAGCAGGGCAAGTTAAAACTGGAGAATCTGCCAAATATCATAAGGTAATGAGTGAGACTTATATATTATCTATAGGTAAGAAAGATCTTTTTAAATCTACAGGAGCAAGTGCTGTTATAGGGGATGGCGTTGAACATTATGAAAAGACAGTAACACCTATGATTCACGAATTGGGTGTTACTGTACCTGATAATAAAATGAATTGGAAATTCTATGAATTAGACAAGTTTAAAAAATTTATTGAAAATAACCCTGTTACTAATAATAGCCCTATGAAGGATCAGTGGCTTAATTTTTTACTAGAGTGTCAGAGGCAATCTAAGCTTCCAGAGGATGTTGATGAGTTAATAAAAAAGGCATATCATTTAATGGAAATAGAGCAGTGGTCAGAAGAAGAAAGAATATTATATTGGAAGCAGCAAGCTAATTTGGATGACCATTTTGCTCAGGTAGAATTGGAGCGAGAAGAGGCTCAAAAGGAAGGTATGGAGAAAGGTATGGAGAAGGGTAGGCAACAAGAAAAGATCGCAAATGCTGTTAGGATGTTTGAACAAGGAATGAGTAAAGAAGTTATATGCGCAGTAACAGAGTTGCCTGAGGGCCAGCTTGAGCAAATTAGTCTCCATCAAGATAAAGGAGTTGATGAAATATTTGGCTTAGTTTTTCCTCAGTCGGTAGACATTTCATTAGATGTTATAGGTGACGATAGTAGTATAGATTCATAAAAATATGTAGCAATTGGTGCTTACAATAAAAAATAAAGTGGAATATATTACCAAATTATAAGTGCTAATTATATTGCCTATAATAGTTTCCCTTCAATGGTTGAAGGAAGGGCATTATTTTTTTAAGAAGTATTATAACTAGGCTCATATCAAAATAGTTTATACTTATATATTTGAGAAGGAAATTATTATCAAATAAGGTTTAATTTTGAGTAATTATAAAATATAATCCCAGTTGCGGATAAGAAAACTATTTAAAAACATTTATTCACCATGCTTTAAGGCTAATTATATTAATTTTCAACTTGCTAAAGAGTTCTCTATACCTAAAAATAGCTTGAAAGATTAGTTTTAGCAAAATTGATGCAAAAATAACTCCTATATTTTTATATCAAATCTCTAGAAATAAGTATTCAATGCAGTTACTTTGCCTGCTTAAAAGCAGTTGGGGTAAAATATAGTGTTTGTATAGACAAAAATGCTAACTTCTATATGAAGCAAGCGTAGCAGCGCAATATATTGATATTAGGTAATACTGTAACATAGTATGAATGCTCCCCAATTACAGAGCGTTTTAATACCTCTGATTGTCAATATCTTACGCCACTCGGCTATAAAAAATCAATAAAAAATAGTTATGAACTACCTACCGTGCTTAAGAAGCATGGTGCATGACAACATCACTATGGTTACAGGATTAAATACCAATTTTTAGCGTTGCTATAATTAAAGGCTTTTGATAAATTACCAGTATAATTTTAAAA
>JAUIKA010000016.1 GCA_030430995.1 Alphaproteobacteria bacterium | reverse complement strand
CGCAAGTTCAAAAGGGTCTGTTGGCGCATCTCTATTGATGCTTTCAAATGACTTATCAAATGTATTGATGGCCGCTTCCGCGCCAAATTCTAAAGTTTGTTTGCTTCCAAATGAATTTGTCAGAGAAGTCCTTATGATTTTTTCTTTTCTGACTTCGAGTTCATCATCTTGGGTATAAATATATGGTGTGGTATTGGTGTCGCGGTAACGAATAGCATTTTCATCTTCTTCACGGCGATTGACCACAAATAAAGTTTTAAAATTCCCCAGAAACCCTAACTTTGTAGTGAAATCGCCGCCAACTTCCCAATTTTTTGATGAATCATCATTGACCCAGCGAATGAAATCGGGTGAATCTCCTGTTTGATCACGGGCATCATCGCGAAATTCTGTTTCGCCCTCATATTGTCCGTTAAGGCGCAATACGGAACCGCTTTCAAAAGAATAATCAACATTACCGTTAAATCTATAGCCCTTTTCGCTGCTGCTGCTATCGATTAAACGGTTATTAGTATTTACATCTGCGGCATCAAAGAATTGTTCGTCCCGTGTGAAGAAGTTATTGTTATTTGTACGTGCCGCAGACAAAGTGTAATCCATCGACCCTAAAGCACCACTGTGTGAAATAAGGGCTTCAAACCCGGGATTATTTCCTTCTTTGACTTCGCTTTTCATTTGAACGAAGGTTGTCGAATTAGACGCGCCTTCTTTTAAAATGATGTTGACCACTAAACCTTGACTTTGAACATCAAGTCCACTTGATGCGCCACGGATCAGTTCAATTCTTTCTACTTGCTCTGCAGAAATGCGTCCTAAGGTATCATCAATGTTGTTGCTTTTACCGGCTAGTCTTTTACCATCGATTAAAATTTGGTCACCACCAGATCCAAATCCGCGTGCACCACGACTGCTAGCACCCCCGCCGCCCGAGTTTCTTTGTTGACGGTTGCGATTTAAAATTTCTTGAACGCCGGGAACGCGCTGTAGCATATCAACGAGGGTTACGGGCGCATATTCAGTAAAAAAATCTGCATTATATGAAACTGTTGCCGCTTCACTATCGTTCGAAGTTTCCTGCGCACTCGCAAGTGAAAATGAAAAAACAGTAGTTAATAAGATAATGGATAAATTACGGGTATTTCCCACAATCCCAATTTTACGCGACATCAATGTTAAACCCCTTAAATTTACCGTTATATTATAATATTATATTGTTACAAGTTACAATGACAAATGAATAACTATTTTGTGAATAAGTTAGAATGTGGCTTGTACCGAAAATTCAATTTCTGTTGCCTGTTTTTCAAGCCTTCTTAGAATTCCATTAAAATCGTTAAAACGAATATGGTCTTGATATCGATTAAAATCAGAATCCCATCTTTTTGTCCTTAGATTTTCACCAGCCAAGCGAAGTTTAATACCATTACTAAATGTATATTCTACAAATGCTTCTAATGACATGACGGGATCTGCTACCCAGTTATAGTCAATATCATTGCTTTCGCGATTACTTTGTGCTTGTCCACTTATTCCATAACTTACGCCATAATCATTTAAATCATGACGATAATTAAATCCAAAAGTATGTGGACTACGCCAATCAAAAGGTCTTTTGTTTCCTGTAAACTGATCTATGGCTTCTGTGATATCATAAACATAATTCAAAGCGAGAACAGCATTTTGCAATCCAATAAAGCTTAAGCGTATGCTGGTGTTTGCTCGAATTCCATATGCTGTTGCATTTGGGATGTTTCCAGATTTAGAAAGAAAAGAGATATTATCGCGCAATGCTGTTGTTGGCGGTAAATTAAAAAATGCTTCTGATCCGATGCTTTCACTAGCAAAATTTTCATATTCTGAATTAGAAGCTGAAGTTTTTCAGAAAGAAATAGCTTTTAATATTATACCTTCTATAGGAAAAATTAATACAGGGACTGGGCAGTCTGAAGAGGAAGAAAAAATTCCATTTGAGCTAAATAAAATATTTAATAGTGATATAGGGGTTTCAGCGTCATGCGTTAGAGTGCCTACATTTATAGGGCATTGTATATCTGTTAATATAGAGATGATGGAGGGTGAATCTATAGATGTAATTAAAGATGCCTTATCTATGGATGATAGAATCATATATTCAGATGAAGATATATTCACTCCTCAGGATATCACGGAAAGTGATAAAACATATATTTCAAGAGTAAGGGCAGATAATTCAATTCCTAATGCTATTAATCTATGGTTAGTTGCTGATAACCTTGTTAGGGGCGCTGCTTTTAATAGTATTAAAATACTAGAATATATTATTTCTCTCCATCCCTAAATTGTTATTATCTGTAGATAATTTATGATAAAATAATAGGCTATTAGTTGGTATTATGCGTAACATAAAAAATTTAATATTTGGTATAACGGAAGAGCTTATGCCTAATAAAAAATTAATAGCTATATTAAATAACTGGGATAATATAATGCCAGATTTTGCTCCGGATTGTTTCCCTTTAAAGATAGTAAAATATAAAGAATTTCATCAGGATAAGGTAAAACTATATATAGGAGCAAAGGATCCATCAATATCTATGCATGTGTCTTTAATGGAGGGCGATATTATAAATAATATCAGGGATTACTGCAACAAGGAGGTTATAATAGATAAAATTTCAACAAAGCTGGTATATTAAATATGCATAATAAAGTTAAATATATATTTTTTGATAAGGGGTATGAGAATAAAGATGGTAAGATTCCTACATCTTTAATAAAACAAACTATGGGTGCGGATAGTTTAGTAACCGCTAAACAAGTCCATGGAGCTACGGTCTCTGAGGTTAGTTCTGATTCCCACCCCACTGCGGATGCATTAATCACCAGAAAACCAAATATAGCTATAGCTGTTCAGGTAGCGGATTGCGTTCCCGTTGTACTTACTAATAAAACCGGTAGTGTTATAGGGGCTATGCACTGCGGGTGGAAAAGTGTTGCTTCTGGCATTATATTAAATTGTATAGATGCTATGGGGCCGGATTTATATGCTGCAATAGGGCCAAGTATACAACAGCAGAATTATGAAGTGCAAACGGATATGATGCAACGTTTTGCTGAATTTGATAGAAAATATAGTATGTTTATAGATGAGAGGAAGGGGAAATTCTTTTTTGACCTTTCAGGCTATGTAAAATTCTTTTTGAATAAATTAGGAGTAACAGTTGTTTCCTATTCTAAAGAAGATACATATCAAAACCCTAGTTTATATTATAGCCACAGAAGGGCTGTATATAATGGCAAGAAGGAAAAAGGTAGAATGTTCTTTGCTATTATGCGTATAAGCTAGCATTATATATGTTATAATAATCAAATATTTAAGAATTATTAGTTATGGCCCATGTAGTTACAGATGCTTGTGTAAATTGTAAATATACAGATTGCGTTACTGTTTGCCCTGTTGATTGTTTCCATGAAGGAGAGAAGATGCTGGTTATAGATCCTGATGTTTGTATAGATTGTGGTGTATGCGTTGCGGAATGCCCAGCTTCTGCAATAGAGCCAGAATCTGAGGAAAATATTTCATGGCTTGAAAGGGGAAAATATTTCTCTCAGAAGTGGCCTAAGATCACTTCTGCAAAGGAACCTATGGATGGAGCAGATAAATATAATGGAGAAAAAAATAAATATGATAAATATATAGGTAAATAATAATGTCACAAAATTTAAAAAGACTAAGGGACCGTGTAAAAAGCATAAAATCTATACAGAAGATCACCAAGGTTATGAATATGGTTGCATCTGCTAAGAGTAATAAAGCTAAGAAATATGATATATATTCTGCAAATTCTGTGATAAGTGAAATTTTCTCAAATATTAATTTGGATGAAGATCACCCATTATATAGAAAGCTATACAATAGAGGTAACGGCAGTAAAAAATCTTTAGTTATAGCATTCGGTACTGACAAAGGGTTCTGTGGTAGCATTAATAATCAGCTTCTAAGGAAGATATATAAAGATGTATCAAATGCGGATGTGATAGGCATTGGTAAAAAGATGTATTCTTATATATCAAAAAAACAAGGTTTAGACCTTATTAATCAATATTCATGCTCTAGTAGTATTGATAATATTCCAGCTTCTGCTGAGGCAATAAGTGAATATATATATAAAAGGGTTATGGATTTTGATTATACAAGTGTTTCAGTTGCATTTCTATATCCAAAAAATCTTCTTGTGAGTGAACCTACAATAAAGGAGATATTACCAATTAGCCAAGAAGAAGATTACAATGGGGATAAATTTGTAATTGAAGGGAAGGACATAATATATTTGCTTTTGAAAAAATACATCACTATTCAGATTAATATGGCTATGAGCCTTTCTTATATTAGTGAGCAAAACTCTACTATGGTTGCTATGGATGCTGCAACAAAAAATTCAACAGAGCTGATAGATAAAGTAACTCTTCAATTGAATAGAGCGCGTCAACAAATTATTACAACTGAATTAATAGAGATTATATCTGGCATGGAAGCTCTTAATTAGAGCATTAACTATTGATAAAGAAGTAAATTAAAGGCATTTTTTCTCCAGATTTATAGAGTTGTTATATCATTACTCGATAGATATATAGATTACAAAGTCAGTATTAATGTAATTATTTTTAGTTTTCCACAGTATTATAGCCAAATAGTGTAAGGTTGTTGATAACCAAAGGTCTTAAGCTTGCGCTGCTATGCTATATAGCAGGTTTATTCATTAAATCTCTAATTAAATATTTTTCTCTGTAAAACATAAAGATTGTAATTGATATCATTATGTATCCTATAGCATAGAATATATCTCCTATCATATTATTATAATAATGAAAATTCAATAGATACCATATTATACATAAGAGCAAAAGAAGACAAATAAGGCATATAAAAAAATTAAACTTCATATCAAATAGCACATTTTGGTGAAAAGTTATATTGGTCAATAAGTTATAGCCTAAGCTGCAAATAACAATGCTATAAATATTTGTATATATAATATTAGCAATTTCTATCTCATAGTAATGATATGTAAGTATAAAACCTGCTATAGCTATTAATGATATCAATATGCTCATAGCTGCTGTTATCACCAAATTTTTTATAAGAAATAAATATATATTTTTATAATTATTTTTACTAATTAACTGAGAGGTTATTATGTTACCAGCGCTAATGATGCCTATTATAGGAATTTCTATACAAGATACTATTAAAATCATAATTGTATATGTTTTATACTGCTCATAGCAGTAATTGGTTATTAATAAGGTAACAGCAGTAAAAAAGAATTTATAACTTAGAATATTAAATGAAAAGATAATGGATGAATTAAATATCTTGTTAGTCCGTACTGTCTTTGATATTAAATATTTAATTTCAAAGCCATGTTTCTTTAATAGTATAAAATACATTATTAATGGCACCAGATTACTAAAGATGTTAGAGTATATTATGATTTCTATATAATTAAAACTATTTGATGAAATGCATAGAATTACAATTGCTATTATTTGAGCCAATATTTCTAAAATCTTGATTCTCGCTGAAAGCTCTGCTTTACGAATACTTTGAAAATAGCTGCCAAAATATGCATTTAATGAAATTAGTGGTATAGAGGTTGCAAATATCTGAAAATACTTCACTATTTCTTCTGGAGCTGAGAAAAATATATATTTAGCCGTAAATATGCATATTACCAAAAAGGAATTACTTAGTATGGTAATAAAAATTAGCCCCTTTAAAAAAAGTATTTTTAGATGCCTCTCTTTATGTTCTTCAAAATATACACATATAGAGTTTTGCATACCCAAAATTATAGATATAAGGAAGAAATTTATAGGAATAACTACAGACATTATAAGATATATATTGGCACCATCTTCTGGGCTAATAAAAAATAGGCATAGGGCAATCGCTAGAGTTACAAATCTATTTAATCCTCTGCTAACCATTAAAGGCAATGATAGCTTTAATAAAGCTTTTATTGTCATATCTTGCTATATTATTTTATATATATAGTCATTAAATTCTTTAAAATGTAACTCCTGAGTAGCTTGAAAATTTTTCTTCAATTGTTTGTAAAAGATATTTTTATTTATCTCTAACATTGGTACAGTTTCAGGAGTATGATGCATATAGTAACCAAAAATATTCATGCAATCATTTATATAATGTTTACTATACAAAATATGTTGATGCCAAATCTCATCTATCTCTATGGATGGTACTAACTTTGGATGTTCTGCTTCATATTTCTTTTTTAAGAATAAAAAATTCTTATAATAGGCTATAGCTAGTTCTATATCTGCTTTTCTCCACTTAGGATTCAATATATCCTGCTGACTTAATAATCTGTCTGTAATATAATCAAGATCTAATTCATCAATATAACATTTTGCTTCTAACAGCCCAGGTTTATCACTCATATTATAATAATTTAAATAAATATATACAGGTTACCCATTAAATCAATAACCTGTATGATGTAATTAGGAGTAACAAGTTCCAGGACTTGCTATAGGTTTATTAGCATTTCTCATATTCTTACCTTTATTTGATTAATAATAGCTAGGGGCCATTCCCTAACTGCTTAACATATTATTATTATTATTATTATGCAAGTGATTTTTTATTAAATTTCTTATCAAATACTATGCTATATAATATATTGCTATTACATATAAAGTCATAGTACACTATTTATAGCAACATCATAAATCTTCTATGCCTAAATCAGATCTTTCTATACCAAGTGTTACAATTGGTTCACAAGAATATAAACCAGAGCTTGATAAACCAGAGGAAAATATCCTTAAGATCATCAAAGAACCATCAGATGATGCAACATTAAGGATAAAATCTATAGCTGTAAAAGATATCGGCAGTGCATATAAATTTGCAGAAGACTATCTTTTACCTACAATGTATGCAGCAGGAGGAATCGGCATAGCATCAGTACAGGTGGGGCTACCTATAAAGCTATTTATAGTTGATATTCCTACCAAAAGCGTGTACAAAGAAGGTACGGAAACCGTATTACGTAATCCTCAAATATATGCTAATGCAGAAATTATAAAAACTTCAGAAGATAAAGTGATTCTCGAGGAGGGGTGTCTTTCAGTACCGCAAGCTTTTGTAGCAGAAAACTTCAAAGGGAATGCTTTGGTAGAGCGCCCGGTTAGTATAACTGTTAGGTTTCAAGATATTGAAGGAGTATGGAGAGAGAAGTTTATAGATGGCGCAAAAGATACGGCGTCACAATGGGAGTCCCGTTGTTGGCAACATGAATATGACCATACCCAAGGAGTATTATTTACAGATAAGCTTTATGAGCAAGAGCTCTCTGGAGTAGTTTCTGATGAATGATATAGCTTTAAATAAGGAGATATTTTTGTAAAGAGGCTCCATCGCTGACTTTATAACAGGTGAGTAAAAGCATTTGTGGGTCTCCTATGCCTTATGATTGACCAAGGCAGATGGGAATTTCATAGAAGGAAATATAGTTTTGATAAAAGATCTTTTTATAAACATCTTCTTATTTTATCTAAAACAATTATTTAATCTTTACTATCAGATTTTGCAACAAAAATAATATCCACAACAACCCCTTGCAAATTAAAATCCTTAATAAAGGAGTTCTTAAGGTATCTTTCATAAGCAGTTATATTTTCAGCTTTATTGCAAAAGATTTTTATCATGCTGGGGAATACCCCTGTCTGCACTGCGTATTTTAAACTAACCCCATATGGCGGTTTATGTATAGAGGTAGTTTTTTTAAGCCATTTGTTCAATGCAGATGTGGATATTTTTCTCACTGCTCGCTCATGTATGTCAGATATAGTATTTAGCAGTTTCTTAGATGCAAATTTTTTGATTGCAGATATAAAGATAACTTCTGCTGAAGGCATTTTACTGCATATCTGCTTTATAGTTGTTGCCTTAAATTCATCCATATGCTTTCTTGAGATCATATCTATTTTATTTATAGCTATGATAAGCGCTCTGCCTTGCTCTATTGCCATAGAGGCTATTTTAAGATCTTGCCTATCAAGCAAGTTTAATGCGTCTATTAATAATACGCAAATATTTGAATTCCTGATAGCAGATATAGCATAGGAGACAGAAAGCTGCTCTATCTCTTCCTTAACTTTGGTTTTTTTCCTTATGCCTGCGGTGTCTATAATGCAGAATTTTTGATCTTCATATTCAAACATCTCATATATAGAGTCCCTTGTAGTTCCAGCAACTTCACTTACACGCATTCTGCTCTCTCCTAATATGTTATTCACAAGGGTAGATTTGCCAGCATTTGGCCGGCCTATTATAGACATATGAATTAGCTCTTCTCCCTCTTTTTTATCTTCTAAGAGGTTCATATATTTATTCAGAGCTTCATGTAGATCTTCATAGCCATATTTACACTTAGCAGAGATGTATATGGGCCCCTTGAAGCCAAAGCTACTATATGATTTTTCATGTGACCTATCAGACTTATTTATTATAAGAATCACTTTATCATTATAGTGTTTTCTTAGCATAGAAGCTATATGCATATCTATAGGCGTAATGCCAGCAGAATCTACTATAAAGCCTATTAAATCTGCATTTGCTAGAATATCATCAGCATATGTTGCATCCTCTGCTAGCTTTGTTTCTATTCCCGGGGTATCTGCTATATTGAATGCACTACCCAATAGATATCCTTCTGAGACATTAATATCCCTTGTCGCATATGCCTGCTTACTCACTATAGATTTTTGCTTCTGGCTTAAGCTATTAAATATACTGGACTTGCCTACATTTGGCCTTCCTATTAGGGCAAACAGGGGTAATTTATTATTTCTCACACTGCTCTCTAGTTACTGATAATTGCCGGTCTTGCAAGCTCGGTTTAATATATACATAACTTATTACTTTTTTTACCCCTCTTATTCTTGCTGCAATATTTTCTACCTGCTTTACTTCCTTTTCATTATTAGAAACGCCAAATATATATACTATATTATTTATGGTGAGAATAGTGTAATTTACAAATTTTACTTTAGAGAAAAATATCTTTGTTTTTATTTGAGTTGTAATCCATACATCTACACTATCTTGCTTAATACTATTCTTATTATTCTTATTTTCTAATTTAATCTCATTAATAACATCCACAACGCCTTGGTGGCTCCATGCTATTTTTAAAGCATCTATAATATCATTTTCACTTTTTGCATTTCCTGTATACATCACTTTAGCGTCTACAACATTTACATGGATTCCAAAAAGTTTTCTTTTTAGCAAAGAAACCTTAATTTTATTTAAAACCAGTATATCATCTACCATAATGCCAGTAGATCTATTTTTTGCTAATTGTATTGTTGTAGCGGAGGTAGCCGCACCAGCCCCTACAAATAATAAAGGTGCACAAGACTGCATTAATGCAGATATAACTATTAACAACGATATTTTATTTATCATTTTCTTCTCCATGTTGTTGTTCCATCTTTGTTGTCCTCAAGGATAACATTTTTTTCTTCTAGCTGCGAGCGAAAAAAATCAGCAGCTTTCCAGTCTTGTCTTTTTTTAGCTTCTGACCTTAGCTTAATTATATGCAATATTTCACTATTTTCATCTGCCATAAACCACTGCTCATAAGAGTTATTCCCAAGCCCTAAAATGCCAGCGCATGCTCTGAGCATGTTAGCATCTGCTGCAGAATATGTTTTATGTATTTTATATGCAAGTTCCATTATATATTGCAAAGCTTTATGGGTATCTAAATCATCACATAGTAATTCTAAAAACTTATCTGAAGGGGTTGCATCTAAACCATCACAATATTTTAAAGCTCTATATATGTAATCCATTGAAGATTTTGCTTCATTCGTATCTTTATAATCAAGAGGTTTGCGATAATGAGTATTTATGAGGGTAAATCTAATTAGTTCAGGATTTACATTATATAAATCTTTTATTGTAATAAAATTACCTAGAGATTTACTCATTTTTTTTCCTGATGTGGTTAGAAACCCGTTATGCATCCATAGATTCGCAAATTTACTATTAGGGAAACACCCTTTATTTTGTGCAATTTCATTCGTATGATGTGGGAATGCAAGGTCTATTCCGCCTCCATGTATATCAAATTCTTCCCCCAAGTATTTAGTGCTCATAGCAGAGCATTCAATATGCCAACCTGGCCTTCCATATCCGAATTTACTTTCATAGCCATATTCTGCTCTATCTCTGAACTTCCATAATACAAAATCCGCTTTGTTTAACTTACCCTGTGTATCTTCTTCTATATCAATAGCATCACTTGCCTTGCAAAAACAATGGTAATTCTCTATTTTAGATACATTTAAATATATTCCAGAAGCAGTAATATATGCAATATCCTTATCTATTAAAGAAGATATCATAGATATCATTTCTTCCATATGCTCTGTTGCCTTAGGTTGAATATCTGGGTCTAAACATCCTAGATATTTATAATCCTTATAAAAGGCTTGCGTATATTTTTCTGAAACATCAACAGGTGAAATTTGCAAATCTTTTGCTTTGTGTATAATCTTATCATCTATATCTGTGATGTTTCTGACATATATAACATTCTCCTTTTTATATATATGTCTCATAAGTCTATATAAACAGTCATATATAACTAATGACCTAGCATTACCTATGTGAATATAGTCATAGACTGTAGGTCCACAAACATATATTGATATTTTCTTACATAAAGGCGTGAATATTTCTTTATTTTTTGATAAAGTATTAAAAAGTTTAATCTGCATTAATATAAAGCTCAAGCTATGCTTAAATTGTACAAAAAGTTATCCATAAATCAAATTGTAATTCTAATATTAACAATATTACTATGTTTTATAGTCCATGAATTGCATTTCAATATCAATCGGCAAAGTAAAAAATTTACTAAAAGCTTAAGCTTAGAATCAAAAAGAATCCAAATTCTTATAAATTCTAGATTTAGTAATATTGCTAAGAAAGCGGAATTAATAAAAGATGGGTTGTTAACTAAGAAAGGAACTTATAAAACAGAGTTCTATAGTTATAAAAATATGCATGATATTAAAAGCATTTTTGTAATCTCTGGGCATAATAATAGAGTTGAATATATAACTCAGAGCCATGCATCACGGGAAGCTATTGCATTTTCTAGAAAAAAAATATTACAAGGGAATTTTTATTATATAGGAAATAATTCTCTAATATACATAGAGAAAATAGGTAGGAAAAAACTGGTCATTGAGTTTACATTAAATAAAATGATAAAAATGTTTGAATCCTCTCAGGAATTTGCATCAGGAAAGAGCTTTGCTTCTCTAAATGCTATATTAATCAGTAAGCATAACCAACTTGCATTATCTGGCTCTAGCGCATATTACAAAGAAATAGCTTCTAACATAAAGCATAATAACATAACTATTGTGAATCTATGGCCCAGCTATTTAAATTATTCTATATTTAAAATGGCTGATACTAATTTTTCCCTTTTGCTTTACTATAATAAAGACTATTTAATAGATAATACTATATATCATATAAACTCACATCTTCTGTCACCATTGGTAGTCAGTGTATTAATTTTTATATTAATGATTATAATAGCTCAGAAGGAGAGATACCTTAGAATCTGCGCAGAAAAGGCTTCTGCTAATGCAGTAAGAACAGCTAGCGCAAGAATAGATTTCATGTCTATTACTGCTCATGAAGTTAGGTCCCCCCTGCAAGTAATCTTATCTACAGCGCATATAATGAATAGTAGAATGCTAGGAGAGATAGATGATAAATATACTGAATATATACAAGCTATAGAAAGCAATACAAATGATGTTCTATCATTCATTAATGATGTATTAGAAGATGATAGAGTAGTAACAGGGGAATTCAGCATTCATAAGGAGAAATGTGATATAGCAAAAGTAGTGCAGCATGCTGCCGATATTACTAGCATGAGATACAGAAGCAAAAAAAATAATATATACTGCAATTTCCCTGATGAATTACCAAATATATTATGTGACCCTAAACGCATGGGGCAAGTGTTTAATAACCTTATAAGTAATGCTGTAAAATATTCATCACATGGTTCGCGCATATACATATATGCAGAGAAATCTGATGAATCTTTAACCATAACAGTTAAAGATTATGGAATAGGCATACAGAAAAATAATATAGACTTAGCGTTAAGAAAATACAGCTCTATTAACCAGGCTACTGAAAGTTTTATAGAGTCATATGGAATTGGGCTCAATATAGTGGATAGGATATTAAAAGGCCATGGGTTCATACTTAATATAGAAAGCTATCCTAATAAAGGCACTTCTGTTATCATTACCATTCCTAAAGAAAATTTATGCTAATGCGGGACTGCAATAACCTACCTTTGCCTATTATAATAGCACCTATCATCTTGGCATGTATCAGCCTTATTGCTATATATTCTAATATAAATGGATCGCTTAATAGCTTCCTATATAAACAATCTACATACATCTTAATATTCTTCCCACTATCTTTAGCCATAGGCTATATAGATACAAAATATATATATAAATATTCATATATAATATTTATCATTTCAGTTATTTTGCTTATTTCTGTAAAACTCATAGGGCATAATGCTATGGGCGCAAAGAGATGGCTAAACCTAGGAGTTATAAAAATTCAGCCATCTGAAATGATAAAAGTGTCTATAATACTTTTCTTTGCAAGATATTATTCTGACTCGCAAAGATATCATGATGATAAGAGGAATCTATTAATTCCTATATCTATTAGCATATTTATAATATTTTTAGTATTGATTCAACCAGATCTAGGGACAGCAATAATTTTATTACTGCTTATAATGTCTATTTTGTTTTTTTTATGCATAGCTTTTAAATATTTTATGTATTCTGCTATAGCATTTATAATGGCTTCCCCTCTTATATGGAAACATATGAAAACATATCAGAAGAGCCGTATTATTAATTTCCTCAAGCCAGATTCTGACCCTTTAGGGAAAGGTTACAATATATTACAATCCAAAATTGCAATAGGTTCTGGCGGTATTTGGGGGAAGGGATATATGTTGGGAACGCAGACCAAACTAAATTTTTTGCCAGAGAATAAAACGGATTTTATTTTTGCTTCTATTGCAGAGGAGTTTGGGTTCCTAGGTGGTGCCGCAATAATAATATTATATGCATCGCTAGTTATTACATGTTATGCTATATCTTATAGCAGTAAGGCTAGATTTAATAAAATAATTGCATTTGGAGTAGGGTCCCTATTATTTTTGCATAGTTTTATTAATATAGGCATGGTAATGGGAATAATGCCCGTGGTGGGTATCCCTTTACCATTTGTTTCATATGGGGGGAGTATTACAGCTACAATTTTTATTGCAATTGGGCTAGTTATCAACTGCTATAGGAGTAGGAATCAACGGAAAATAAACTTTTGATTTTTATAAAAACTTAATGTTAATATTAAATTTCCT
>JAUIKA010000015.1 GCA_030430995.1 Alphaproteobacteria bacterium | reverse complement strand
AATGTAGAATATTAACTGTAGTTAAAATATTTGTATATTATATATTATTATGCGCGTTTTATTAATAATTTATATGATGTTAATTCTGGCTCCAGGCCCGTTGTTAGCAGATGTAGCAAAGTCAAAACAATATACCAAAAATCATAGGGTTAAAAGCTCATTAGTAATGAATGCAGCTAATGGTAATATCCTTCATGCAAGAGGTTCTTGGAAAACAGTGAAGCCTGCATCACTTGTAAAGCTAATGACATTATATGTAGCTTTTGATGAGATAAAAAAAGGTAATCTTACTTTAGATAAACAATTTACGGTATCTAAAAGGGCGGCATCTGTTGTGCCTTATAAATTATGCCTTGAGGCTGGTAGAAAAATATCTGTACAGGAGCTTATAAATGCATTAATAGTTTGTTCTGCTAATGATGCTGCTATAACACTTGCAGAAGGAATATCTGGAACTGAGGGGGCATTTGCAAAAAAGATGAATGTTGCAGCAAAAAAACTTGGCATGTTGGGGAGTAAATTCCAAAATGCATCAGGTCTTAACGCATCAGGTCAGTATACTACATCCAGAGATATGGCAAAGCTTACAAATGCTATAAGGCGTAACTTCCCTGATAAATATGATTTATTCAAACAGAAAATATTTAAGATAGATGGAAGAACTATCCTTAGCCATAACCATGTCACTAAAGAGTATAACGGTGCAGAGGGGATGAAAACAGGGTATACTTATGCTTCTGGCTATAACTTAGTAACCACAGCAAGAAGAGGGAATATAAGGCTTCTTGGCGTTGTTATAGGTGAAGATAGTGTTAAGATAAGGGATGATAAAATGAAGGCATTGCTTAATAAATGCTTTGCTAGATGTAATAATAAAGTCAAAAAAAGGCAAGTTAGCAAAAAAAGCCTTGCTATAACATCATTACAAAATAAGTCAAAAAACCATGGACAGCATCAATCAGAGCAGAGAAATAGTTCTTGATACAGAGACAACGGGCCTAGACCCTAAGTCAGGGCATAGAATAATAGAGATAGGTGCTGTAGAGGTTATAAATAGGATGCCTACGGGGAAGTTTTTCCATAAATATATAAATCCAGAAAGGAAAGTAGACCCTGGTGCGTATAAAATCCATGGAATTTCAGATAGATTCCTGCTTGATAAGCCTTTGTTTAAAAATATATATAAAGATTTCCTTACATTCATAGAAGGGGCAACATTGGTAATACATAATGCGAGCTTTGATGTGAAATTTTTGAATCATGAGTTCACTTTGGTCAGTAGTGATTATAAAATTTCTTTTGATAATGTTGTTGATACATTAAAAATTGCAAGGAAGAAATTCCCTGGGCAAAGGGCATCCCTAGACGCTCTTTGTAGAAAGTTTAAGATTGATAATTCAGATAGAGAGTTGCATGGAGCATTAAAAGATGCAAAGCTATTACTCAATGTATATTTTCAATTGGTTACGGGGAGCCAAATTAATTTTAAAATAGAGAGAAATAGTAATAAGGATATAGATAGTAATAATAAAATATATAATAATAATATTATTTTTCCTTCTGATGCAGAAAAAGAATTGCATAATGATTTATTAAATGCTATAAATAGTTAAAAACGCCTATATTATGTCAGATTCAGTAACAAAAGAAGACTTAAAACAATATCTAGATAGGGTAGAAGCCTTAGAGAAAGAAAAGCTTATGATATCTGAAGATATTAAAAACTATATGATGGAAGCTAAGATGAAAGGGATAAATTTAAAAGCTTTCAAACAACTGCTTAAAATAAGAAGAACAGATAAGCAGGAGTTAGAAGAGCAGGAGAGTATCTTGGATTATTATAGAAGCATAATGAATATCTAGTTTTACTAATAATAGGTTTATCTGTAGTTACATCATTCATTTGTTTTTATTTCTAAGTCTTATATGCAAGGCAAATATCAAATAGTAACTCTAAATGCTTCTTGAAAAATGCCCGTTCAACTATAAAAATAGTGGATGTTATAGATTAAGCAGGCAATAAATATAGTGTACATGCCGCCCAAGGGCGCTTTAAGACCTATTTGTAAATCTCTCACACAATTTTGCCCATTTAGGCGTGGTAGTTAGTATATAACTATTTTATATCAACTTAAGCTATACATATGTGGCTTATTTAATATTGTGCATAGTAATAATTGATGCTAGTTGCTGTATATATAAGTGAAGTATTCATAATATATATATATTATGAATAAATGTTATTGGAATAATATAGAGTTTTTTATACCATATTAATATAGTAAATAATATTATTAATAATGCTAGATGATGAATATTCTAGGAGTTTCCTAGAGATGCTCTCAATATATAAACTAGATAGGCATGAGATGATTCTAAGTGCTATGAGGCTTGCAAAAAGATATCATAGCGGCCAGTTTAGAAAGACAGGGGAGGTTTACTACAAGCATCCTATTTCTGTTGCTAAAACTGTGCTTAAATATTCAAGAGATACAGATACTATAGCAGCCGCTTTACTCCATGATATAGTAGAGGATACATTATTTTCTTTATCACAAATTCAATTCCAGTTTAATAATACAATTTTTCAAATTGTCTCATCATTAACAGATATATGCTACAAGAAGAAGCTGAAGAAGCTATCAGATGAGTTTGTTATCTATAAAAGACTTAGTCAACCTATGCAAAAACCAGTATTACTCATAAAAGCAGCAGATAGGTTAGATAACCTATCCTCTATTGACATATTTCCTATAGAAAAACAAATACTCAAAGTTCAAGATACAATTTCAAATCTACTGCCATATATTAAACTACTCAATATAGCTGAGTTAGAAAAGGAGATTACAGATATATGTATGAAGATTCTCTCTAATCATCAAAATCCATAATTTCCTTTAAAGAAATACCAGTAATTTTTATTATTTCTTTTGGATGCATCCCAAGGTCCATTAGCTTTTGGGTAATATCTTTTTTAATACTCAAAGAAGATGCTTCTATATTTTTTTGTAATTTCTTAAAAATATTCTGTGATGCATAATTCATATTTAACTGTTTGGGCCTGATTGAATTAATATCCACAGGCAAAGTAATAAATAGCTCAAATACATCATTCACAATCTCAATTCTAATGTCTCCGTAATGCGCATCTATAATATTATTCAAATATAGAAAATTTGTATTATTGCTAAAGTTATCTGATAAATTTTTATCAGCTGTAAAAGATAATATGATCTTTACCCCTTCTCTTTTTTCTTGCAAAGAATTACTAAATGAAACAGGGTACATTAAAGTTGTATCTTTGGTTTTTATAATAAGGTTATCTAACACAAAGCTAGAGATTAAGCTTTTCAATGCATTCCTTACTAAGTCTACATCTAAGGTGAATGATATGCTTTTACAAGATGAGTGATATTGAATGGAGCTATAAGTATTATTTTTCTCTTTGAGAGTATGCATTAAAGAATATATAAAATCATCAATTCTAGTATTTTCTAATTTTAGCTCTATCTCATTTTCTTTGATCTGTGAGATCAAATCGTTTAAATAATGAGAGCCATGCTTTAATTTTTCTGATAGAATTTTAAATTCTTCTATATCTTCAGGGAGGCTCAGCTTCTCTAGTTTAAGATTAACATCTTGAAATAATTTTATACAATCTTGGTCTAACTTGTAGAAAAACTCTTCTCTGTAATGAGAATATTGTATAAGTTTTATCTTGGCATTTTGTGTTTCTTGTTTTAAGGCTAAATTTTCATAATCTTTTAAATCTTCTGAGTTTTGCTTAGAGCGAGAAAATATGGCTAAGCTTGAGCTAATAAGCAAAGCTATATAAAATATTTTAAATTGCAAACTATGTTTAGATAAAGCATAAAAGTCATTTGTACTAAGGAAACTATTACAGAGATAATAGCCAGATATTATGCTAGATATAAGTATAATTACCACCATATTCCACCTGAGTAATGTACACATAATTAAGATATTAGTCATGAATATCATCAATTGCAATTGGTCAAAATTATTTACAACCATGAATATATATGGCAGGAGACCAAGCAGATAAAATATACCGATTATCCAGAATATAGCAATTACATTAATATTTTTAAACCTATTAGGCCAAAATGGTATTGTAATGAAAATTGTTGAAATAGTTAAGACTGAATTATATATCACATGGAATAAGAAACTATATTGTTCCTGCATAGCATAAGATGTGTTATACATGGTAGTGACGCCTGAAATAAGGCTATAGAGGCCTAAAGCGCAATAGCTAATCTTATTAGTAGGTAGGCTTTGTTTAACTATATTGAATGGTCTAATATTTGCTAGTGAATATATAAACATCTTTATTGTTCTTACCCTCTCCCTTTTAAGCATTTCAAGAGATTCTTTATCTTTAATACCAACCCAACCACCAGGGGCTTTTGTGATATAATGCGCTGGGAATAGACATATTACATTACCTATAATGCCTGGAACCAAGCTATCAATCCCTGTTTTTAGGAAAAACATCCTCCAAACTATAACTGAAACCAGGCCTCCTAACATACCTATTAATACAGCTTTTTTGCTAGTCCTAAAACCTAAAATTGCTGCCATGAATGGAATTGTTACTATAGGTACATAAAAACTAGCTGAAAGTAGTAATAATTTTAATAGATCATCCATTATTAATGCTAGTATAATAGCCCCTATCCCTACAACCAATGTAAATAAACGTGAAAGTATTAGTTGTAATCTTTCCCCCTTCTTTTTAAAGGCTATACATATATCATTAGCAAATAATACGGCGGAAGCATTGATATGGGAGTCTGCGGTAGACATTATCATAGACATAATGCCAACTAGTATTAGCCCCTTCATTCCTGGGTAAGAATATGTATTAACTACATGAGCAAGTATCATTTTAGCTTTGAGTCCTGGTGCTATTGTCAGTAGCAGAACTCCTATCCAGGACATCATCCATTTTATGGTTATTGCTATTAATGCTGCAAGCAAGAAGCTTTTTTGCGCTTGTATGACAGATTTAGACATTGAAATTCTCTGGAAAATAGCAGGCGCAAAGGCAGGCATTGCATTGCCTAAAAATAATGCTAACATACCATAAAATTTAGGGTTATGTGGGTCAAAAATTTCACTAAAGTCAAAGTTAGGATGTGTTTTTATGGTATTTATAACATCACCAGAATTATGAACTGAATGCCATACAACCAAGCCTAAAATAGGTATGAACACACTGAAAGTAATAAGCTGCATTACATCCGTAAATGTAACCGCTTTTATCCCTCCATATGCTGAATATGTGATTATTACAAAACTACTAAGCAACACGGCATATGTTGTGTCTATACCAAAAAAGTAATGAAAAATTATTGATGATACCGTAACCTGCCTTGCTATGAAGCCAGTGGTGGCAAGTATACCCGCACAAGCAGTTATTACCCTTACTTCTTTTCCATATAAATCCCCCATAGCTTCTGCAATAGAAGTTTTACCAAGGAATTCACCCATCCTAGGGGTGAATATAAGACCAATAATTAATAAAACAAGTACAGTGCCCAAATTACCAATTATATAATATAAACCATCTGTATATGACTTAGCTATATTTTGTGAAAATGTACTACCACTAATCCATGTTGCTACTACAGTTGCTGCAAGAACGGGGGTTGCAAAATTTCTCTTTCCTAAAGAGTAATCTTGTATTGAGGATAAACCCCTTCCAGATTTAAAACCTATGATTAAAGTTGTGATTATAAATACTGCTAGTATAACAGTATCTATTGATATAAAAGGAAGTAATGGCTGCATAACACTCACTCAATTATATTAGGTAGTTCATTCTATTTCACTTTATGTTAATATGTCAAATGTTATTCGTAAGGTTTTATTGGTATTGTAAATATATAGAAATAATGGTGCCAAGTATTATTTGTTATATTATTTTAGTTATAATGAATATTATTCTAGATGAGTAATAAGGGATAAATCCCCCAATTTTACTTGTACAATATTACAATTCACTACAGCATCATTTAATAGATATATTTGTTTATGCTATTGACCTAATGGTTTTAGGTATGAATTTTGTTGCATATTAAACAAAATATAAAATATTTATCAAATATTCATTATTTTTTTGTATGATTGATAACAATTTTATTATAAACTGGCATTAATAAAAATAATTTTATACAGATATAGTATGGGTATAGATTTTATTCTTTTTGCTGTTTTCCTCCTTGTTAATTTAGTTATAGGGCTACGATATAGTGGTAATGTAAAAAATATAAGGCAATATGCGCTCGGAGATAGGAATTTTTCCACCGTCACAATTGTTTCTACTATAGTTGGTACATGGATAGGTGGTAATACTTTATCCATTACATTTGAAAATGTATATACAACCGGATTAAACTATGTTTTTGCATGTCTCGGCATGCCTATATGCATATTTTTAATAGGTTATTTTTTAATCCCTAGAATGGGTGAGTTCCTAGGTAGTTTATCTGTTGCAGAAGCAATGGATAATATGTTTGGAAAAAAGGTAAGGGTGATAACTGCAATATCCGGATTTTTTGCTTCAGCCGGGTTTATTGCAATGCAATTTAAAATTTTGGGAGGAATATTGATATATTTTGCTGGAATTAATCAATTAGTATCAACAATTATAGCTGCAGGAATAATAGTATTATATTCAGCTTTTGTAGGGCTTAGGGCTGTTGCAAGGACAGCTATAATACAGTTTTTAACTTTCTCTGCATTAATTCCAATGCTATGTATAATAATATGGTCTAAGATAAACCATGGTTTAGATTTTGAATATGCACTAAATACAGATATTTTTGATTACAGAAAGGTTTTTTCTCTTAATAACCCTAGTATAATAGGAACTGTGGTTCTATTCTTAATGTTTATGATACCTGGAATGGAGCCATTTTTATTCCAAAGAATTTCTATAGGTAAAAATACAATGCAGGTTAAGAAGGCATTCATAGTTTCTTCTGGCATTATAGCAACAATATCAGTTTTAATATCATGGATAGCTTTTTTGATCTATGCACATAATCAAAATTTAAACCCAGAAAGGCTTTTACAATATGTTATTGATAATTATACCTCTACAGGGCTTAGAGGGTTTTTATTTTTAGGTATAGCAGCTATGTGTATGTCTACTGCTGACTCCATGTTAAATTCTTCATCTGTTTTAATAGTGAATGATTTTTTCAAACCTTTAAAAATATTTTCAAAGCAGCATGAGCTATTGCTTGCTAAAATTACCACTTTAGTACTTGGTGTTATTGCTATTATATTAAGTTTTATCAAGGGCAGTTTTTTAAAGATAGTCCTCACGGGGCAGAGTTTTTATATGCCAATAGTTACTGTACCATTATTATTTGCAGTATTTGGGTTTAGAAGCAGTGGTAGGTCTGTTTTGATAGGTATGTTTGGCGGGTTTGTGACGGTTATGTTCTGGCATATTAATCAAATTGAAGTAGATAGTATTGTCCCTGGGATGCTTGCAAATGCAATATGCCTTCTATCCAGCCATTATATATTAAAATCTGATGGGGGATGGGTTGGAATAAAGGATGAAGACCATTTATATGCTATAAGAAGTAACAGGAGAAGAAAGATAAAGATGCTAAAACAGGAGATTAAGAGTTATAGTTTTTGGGCATATTTAAAAAACAATCTGCCAGATCAAGAAAGCCTTTTCAGCTTATTTGGTATATATGTAATTATATCTACCTTTGTGCTGATGCATACAGCTACAGGCATTATAGATCCTAAGTTTTTATCCATGTATGATTTTTATTGTAAATCTGTCATTATTGTCTCTTCTATAATAATGACATATCCTATATGGCCACAGCTTTTTAAAAAAGAATCAATTGTTTCATTGTTATGGACCCCCAGTGTATTTTATGTACTGAGTTTTATTCCATGTATAATGCTATTCATTACTAGTTTTGACTCTTTGCAGATCATTGTTTATATGACTAATATAGTTGTTCTTTCAATAATAATGAGGTGGAAGTCTGCTTTACTATTAATAATATCTGGCATAGTGCTCGCTGTATATGTTGCAAAAGCGGTATTGAGTTTCAATTTTGAGTTAGTAAATTTCACTTACCAAATGAAGCTTTTATACACTTTATTTCTAATAATATGTGTCATGATTTATTTTGTACGTAATGCTCAGCTAAAGAGTGAGGCAGAATTAGAAATAAAAAATGACCTATTAGACTCATATAAGAAAAAATTATTTGAAATAGAGAAATTAAAACTCTATAAGCATGAGTTTGAAAATAGGCTAACAAATGATTGTATAAATGTGTTTAAAGAGATCAGCGATAATTTACATAGTGCGAATTTTGCAGAAAGCATTAAGGAAGATGTTGAGCCTTTAGAGCAAATAATTAGGAGGCTAAAGACAGGCGCAAAGGTGTTGGAGGAATGCCTATATTTTACCAATACTGCTGTTGAATTAGATGTTAAGTCTATAAATTTAGACTCTTTAATTGAAGAGATTTTATATAAGACTAAGATACTAGGGTTAATAAGTTTGCAAATTACCAGTAAGTCCATCCATGAAGTGATGTTCTTTGATAGAGATTTAATCAAAAGGATCATTTTTGATTTATTGAGTCAATTCAATAAATTAGATGATATCAAAATCATCATAACAGATGACGTAATTAATGTGGATTTAGATTTCTCCAAAGATTTAAAGCAAAAAATAGAATGTTTATGTTTTTCTATTAGTGGTAATATTACCGGTAATGTAAATAACGAAATTATTCAACAATTATCCAAAATAATAGAATATAACTGTGGAGAATTATCATGGGATGGCTCAAATAATTTAAAATTCAAAATTCCTGTGGATATAGCAAAAGTAGTAAAGTTATTTCCTAATAATGATATAAATAACTTTATTAATCGTAGGCTTTTTGACAAAGACTTTATAAAGAAAGATCTATTAGAGAATTTAGCGATATCTATGATAAAGAATGGGATTGAGGATAAATTGATATCTAAAATTACAGGTCTAAATATCAATGAAATAACAAAAATAGAGAAACAATAATATTTATGTTAGTTTAAGAGTATTAATGCATGCGATTCTTAATTTTTCTGCCAAAGAATTAAGGCGCATATGCTCTGCCACTGGCACATATAATGCAAGTGTCTCCTGAGCTTTATGTATCTGTTTATTTCTGGATAGGTTATGTATAGTTTCTAGATTATGTAGCCTGTCATGTAATCTGATTAAAACACTTTCTTCTGGCATGCTATTTAAGCCCCCTAACTTTTTTAATGATATGATATTCCTATTGAGCTTTAGTTTTATTGTGCCATCTTTTAAATCTGTCACATGTTTCACAAATCTCTGTATATTCTCTCCAAATATAAACCCTATCTGATTTGCTGTAATTTCAGTATCTTCTATAATGTCATGCAAAAGACATGCTGCTAATATTTCTATATTGGTAGTATCAGACAGGCAGCTTTTTGTAACAGCGACTGGATGCATATAATAAGGCTCACCAGACTTTCTTTTCTGATTCCTATGATGATATTTAGCAAATTTCATAGCTTTAATGATTATAGGACTTACCTCTGAGTTATGAGTTTTTAACTCTGCTAGTAGAGATAGTGAATACTCATCATTCAAAGTAACTTGCTCTATATCCATAAAATGCCTAGATATTGATTGTATATTTAATGATATTAATTTATTGAATCTAAATCAAGCCAAACCTTTGGGTTTTGCCCAAATATTTAGATATATCTTAAGTCAATTTAAAATAGTTATGAGCCCCGCCCATCTTACCTGAGCGGCATGATGTATTATGGCATCACTATGTTTATACCGTAATACCTATTTTTCAATGAACATTAAGCGCATACTATTTTATATTAATGCTACTATGGTTTGAATCAATAAAAGCTATTACCTTAACCTCAAATATCATATAGCTAATATTTTTACTTTCTCTATTATGCTGCTAAAGTTCAAATTTACCAAGGATTGGCTGCTTCCAGTTATATATTAAGTGAGGGGGTATTTGACCATTGTAAATAATAATTTCTATGAGGTAAAAATAATGGTTATAGATAATGATCTTTGGCTTTTCATAATGTCTTAGAGTAGTAATTCTAAGTTTGGTAGTAATATTTATAATAAATTATTACTAATATAAGCTTGATTTAATTAAGATAATATAGTATTAATATCTGCTTTATAAATAACTAAACAATAAAGAAGATGATAAGACAAGAAATTATAGATTTAATAAATAAGGCGCGCAGTAGTAACTACTTAGATTTAAGTAATAAGAGGATTACAGATGCGGAATTACCGGAGATAATGCAGGAGGTAAAAAAGCTTACTTCTCTGTTTTGTCTAAAATTTTATAACAACCAAATAGGAGATACAGGAGCAAAGGTTATAGCGGAGAATATAGGGAGTCTTACTTCTCTGAAACGTCTAGGCCTCAATGGTACCGAAATAGGAGATATAGGAGCAAAGGCTATAGTGGAGAATATAGGGGGTCTTTCTCTTACTGATTTATTCCTCTATAACAACGAAATAGGGGATATAGGAGCAAAGGCTATAGGGGAGAATATAGAGAGTCTTACTTCTCTGACTTATCTAGGCCTTAGTGGCAACGAAATAGGAGATATAGGAGCAAAGGTTATATGGGAGAACTTAGGTAGCCTTACTTCTCTGAAACATCTAGAATTCGGTAATACCTCAATAGGAGACACAGGGGCAGAGGCTATAGGGAAGAACTTAGGTAGCCTTACTTCTCTGACTTATCTATGCCTTGGTGGCAACGCAATAGGAGATATAGGAGCAAAGGCTATAGGGGAGAACCTGGGGAGTCTTACTTCTCTTACTCATCTATTCCTCTATGACAACGAAATAGGAGATATAGGAGCAAAGGCTATAGTGGAAAACTTAGGGGGGCTTACTTCTCTGACTCATCTATACCTCTATGACAATAATATACAGAATATGGGCCATATTTATCTATTGTTCGCCATATGTTGTAATAAAGGGGGCGCATATATTTACCTTGAGTCTAGTAGTTCAAGTAAGTGTAAGTCAGATATAGAAAAGGAGTTTAATAATACAAATTATCAGGATTTTATAAAAGATGTCTCACCGGAGCATCAGATATCAGTTACTACAAGCTTCATTGAATTTTCACTTAAATATAACTATAAACACAATATCGATTCAGTATTTAGTAGTAAAGAATATGAAGATATTATCAATGCTGCTATAAAGCAAGATTTGCCTCATCTATGTAGCATTAGTACAGATAATGCCTTATTAGGGCAAGTTATAAGCAGGATAATGCCCCATGCAAATATAGATGCTAGGAGTCTTGCTGAATATATGAAGAAAACAGTGACTAAATGGTCTGAGCCATATTTATCATCTTATAGATTCGGTGAGGCGCTCAAAGTGATAGCAAAAGAATATAAATATGATGTAAATGCTATAAAGACTTGTTTGAAAGCTTTTTATAACGAGAAAAACCATGTAAAAATGCTCACAAAGCATATCTTCCCATTATTTGCAGCAGATAATGAAAATAAGGATTTCGTGGTAATATCACAAGTAATTCAGCATTGTGTTAAAGATGCAAGTGAGCAGCAAAAACATTTGGAGTCTTATGTTATGCAGAAATTTTTAGATAATTTAGCTGATGTAAATATGGGCTCTATAAAGTCTGTTTTAAATATTATAGAATCTGCCCGCGATAGAAGTTCCCTTAAAAAAGTTATCCATAAACTCGCAGATGTAAATAGGTTAAATAGTTTAGTATATTCTGCAGTCATTAAAACTATAGAAAAAATGGGAGATCAAGATGCTATGCAGCAGATGCTTAACCTAGGAGATAAGGATATAATGAGATATTTTGCATCAAATTATATAGCAGAGGCAACAAAAGAGAATAAAGAAGAGCAGAAAAAAGGCTTTATTAAGTTAATGAGGGGCTATCTAAAGCAAGAGCATAATATATATGATAGTGAGGAAGAATCTGATGAAGAAGAATGTTCAGATGCTGAGCAGGAATCAGGCTTAGTAAATAGGTCTATGGTTTTTTACCCAGATAATAATAATGATGCAAAGACCGTTCAAACTGAGTTTACAGATGTGAATTTTAGTGGTGACAATACATCTAATTACACTTACGACGAATAGTAATATAGCCAAATTGCGTGAGATATTGGCAGTTATAGGTTCTTCAGACATGGTAATGAGGTATCCCTGCATACAATCTTTGTTGGCTGCCTAAAAGAGGCAGTATATTGCTCCATTTGGCTATAGCAACTGTTATTTTATATTGACAGGGCTATATGCCATATAATTCTACATGGCATTGGCCTCTACAACAGAAATTATCTAATTAAATTCTTCTATAGAGAACATAGCTCCATTTTCTAATCCATCAATTGGTGGGGATAATTTTGTTGTAGATATATTGAGTTTTGATGTGCCAACAAATTTCTTAATAGCCTTATAGCAGCAGTAACCAAGATGCTCTAAGGATGCATATTCCTTTTTAGTCGCAATCTCTTTTACTATATTACAAATATGGGCGTAGCAGTAGGAGCCTGAGATATCATCTGACTCACATGACTCAGGCATGTGATCAAATAGCACTGCAATATCATAGCTTATTTTTTGCCTGGTTTCCCTCTCATGCAGCGCAACGCCTATTTTTACATGGGCTATATATGATCTTATGTTTAATTTATATTTAGCTTCGCCAGACATATATAGCTACATTATTATTCTCTAGTAACGCTTCTGCTTTATGGCTGCCATTAGCAGCTGTTTCCTTTATCTCTCCTAATGTTTGCTCACATATATAATCCTCATAAGCTTTAACAGATTTTATGATTGCATCACTTTTAGATTGCACCATTAAACATATTCTATCTGTAATATTTAAATCCATATCTTTCCTTGATTGCTGCACAAGCCTTATTATATCTCTTGCTATCCCCTCTTGCATAAGCTGCTCTGAGATTTCCATATCTAGCTTAATCAAGCATCTGCTGCGCTCTAATGATATTGCATTATCATCTGATGTTTTAGGCTTTAAGGATATGCTATATTCTTCTTTTAAAAGCTCAGTTCCATCTATAAATACTTTTCCTCCTCTCTCTTCCCATTTGCCTTGCTTTGCTGCTGGTATTAATGCTTTCATTTTATTGGCGAGCCTTTTTGCTATTTCTGAAAAATTTAAAGATAGATGCAGTGATGCGTTATTTTCTAAGTCATTAGATAAATCTACAGTTTTAACATTGATTTCTTCTTTTATTAAATCTGTGAATTGTTCTATAGATTCTGTTTCTTTTAATATAATTGTTACTTTTGAAAGTGGCTGGCGTATTCTTACGTTATTCTTATTACGTAGGAATAATGCTGCACTACAAATATCACGCAATACATCCATAGAATCAACAAGAGCATTATCTATATTAATTTTTTCTAATTGAGGGAATTTTGCTAGATGTATACTCCTTTCGCCAGTGAGGTTCTTATAGATCGCTTCTGTGACCATGGGCAGTAATGGCGCTACTGCTTTACATATGTTGATTATGCATGTAT
>JAUIKA010000014.1 GCA_030430995.1 Alphaproteobacteria bacterium | reverse complement strand
AAATATATTTGTTCTTATGCATATAATAAAGATTATATTACAGAGATTATTGGCACAGAATTTAAGATTAAAAATACTATATGTCGCGAAAATTATATTGCTATTCTCTGTAGCTAATATATGTTATTGTGAAAATTCTGAGTTTGTTTATGATGAGATATATTCAGATCAAGAAGAGGGCATATCGGATCCGTTCGAATCAATAAATAGAAAGACATATGTATTGAATGCATATGTAGATAATATAGTAATAAGGCCTGCTGCAGAATGGTATACTAAATATACTCCCAATGCTTTGCAAATTGCTCTTAAAAACTTCTTTACAAATCTTGCTACTCCTTTAGTTATAGTAAATGACATATTGCAGTTTAAGCCAAAGAATGCAGTGTATAACATGTGGAGTTTTATTACTAACTCCACGGTAGGTATATTAGGCATTACAGATATAAGCAAGGTAATGGGGCTTGAGAGAGAGAATAATAATTTTTCTAATACCCTTGCTTTTTATAATGTGAAGCCAGGGCCATATATTGTTCTTCCTATAGTGGGGCCTACAACATTAAGGGGCGTGCCAGATAAGTTAATTGATACAATTTTATTTTTTCCTTCTACTTCTCAGGCTGCATTGATTCCTAGTAAGATTTTATCAGAAAGGGCAAAGATATTACCTTCAACCACCGAAATAACAAATATATCTATTGACGAATATATCACTGTTAGAAGTATAATATATCAAATAGATAACAAGTAATTAATTATGAGGCTATTATTAACAGTTGTTTTAACAGCTATATTCTCTTTTGCTTTAGGTAATGAGAATATTAAGATAGAAAAATATATAGGGAATATATTCACTGAATCATCAGAGATATTAGAGAATACAGCGCTTCCCAAGGAGGAGAGGGTAAAATTAGCAGTGAAAGTTATAAAGGAGAAGATAGAGATAAGATCTATGGCGATGTTCGCTTTAGGTAGAGCAAAGAAAAATTTTTCTGAGCAGCAAGTCCAAGAATTTGTAGATGTTTATAGAGAATATGTTCTTGGGTATTATGCAAAAACACTAAAGAAATATACAGGGCAAAAGGTAAGTATTGTAGAGGTAAAGCCGCTAAGTGCTGGTACATATGTTGTGAAGACAAAAATAAATGATAATATAAAAAATAGAATCCTTACAGTGAGCTTTATAATAAAAAGCTGTGATGGTGAATATAAAATATATGACATTATTACAGAGGGGGTGAGTTTTCTAAGGGTGCAAAGGCAAGAGTTTAGTGATATTTTATCTAAAAATGGCATTGAGTTTTTAATAAAAAAACTAAAAATAAAAATTAATAAGCTAGGTATAAAATGCAACTAATTGATGAAGTTAAGATTAATGTAAGAAGTGGTGATGGAGGTGATGGATGTTGTAGTTTTAGAAGGGAGAAATTCATCCCTAAGGGAGGGCCAGATGGAGGTAATGGTGGCAGTGGAGGAGACATAGTGTTTTCCCCTAACCCCAATGTAAACACATTAGTAGGTTTTAGATATACAAGGCATTTTAAAGCACAAAAAGGAAACCATGGGTCTAGTAGAAACAAGACAGGGGCCTCTGCGCCGCATATGGTATTGGAGGTGCCTATAGGTACTGAGATATTAGATGAGACTGGAAAATATATTTTATATGACGCCTCTAAGCAGGAAGATATCACTTTCTTAAAAGGCGGTAAAGGCGGTGCTGGTAACAGTAATTTTAAGTCATCTACAAATAGAGCTCCTCAGAAATTTACCAAAGGAGAGGAGGGCAGGGAGCAATGGATATGGCTTAAGCTTAAGCTTTTAGCTGATGTAGGAATAATAGGGCTGCCTAATATTGGAAAGTCTAGTTTGCTTGCGAATTTAACCAGGGCAACGCCTAAGATAGGTAATTATGAATTTACCACTCTTTCCCCTTCTTTGGGCGTTATGGAGCATAAAGAGCAAGAGGTTATATTAGCAGATATTCCAGGGCTTATAGAGGGTGCGCATGAAGGAAAAGGGCTTGGGATAAGGTTTTTAAAGCATATAGAAAGATGCAAATTGCTGCTTCACTTAATAGATGCTAGCTCTGAAGATATAGAGGGAGATTATAAAAAGATTAGAGAGGAGCTTTCACAATATTCAGATAAATTGCTCAGCAAGCCTGAGATTATTTGTTTAAGTAGGGTGGATATTCAGAATTCAGATAGCAACACTATCTTTGGCAATAAACTGCATCAAATTTCTACATATACTAATAGCGGAATATCAGAATTACAAAATATGATAATAGATGGCCTCCAGTCATTACAGTAAAGGGGTATTAGCAGAAGAGGTAGTAGAAAAATTTTATATATCTGAAGGTTATTGTCTTATATCTAAAAGATATAAAAAGATTGATGCTGGTGAAATAGACCTGATATTTACTAAAGGTAATCATTTGGTTTTTACAGAAGTGAAGGCTAGAAAAAACATATATGATGCTTACCATAGCTTGACTGAAAAGCAAATATTGCGTATTAGAAATGCTGCAGAGTTATTTATTGCAGAAAAGCCAATATATATAACATATGAAATAAGATTTGACTTAGCAATAGTCAGGAATAACATTTTAGTGGAGCTGTTATATAATTCATTCTAAATATATATTATTATTAATATATACTTACTAATCTTTACTACCAGAATTATTTTTCCTATAATTAATAGTATAAATATGGGTATTAATAATGAAAGATATAAAGAATTGGGATAAATATAAAAACAAATTACAACAAAATATATTACTTACCCATATAGCATATAGTGAGGGCATAACCCATGAAGATTTATCCCCGGAGTTATTTACAGATCTTGCAGATAATCTGGCAATAGCAGATCCAAACCTGAAAGTATTTTTCATATCAGATATGGCAGAGGGTACAGGGCATAGCAAAGCAAGCAAATATGAGCATAGATGCATTGTTTTTGTTAACTCTAAAACTAAGGAAATTACCTTTGCAAATGCAGGTACAAGGCTTGGTATGAATGCGCAAGGTTATTATGATGTAGCAGATGATTATAATTTATATATGCATAATCCACCTAAAAAATTAAAATCAGCAGAATATATTAACTCAGTTGTGTTAGATGTATTTGGAAGCGAGATTTCTGAGTATAAACTACATTATACAGGCCATTCTCTTGGTGCTGCAATGGCAGAGCTTGGCGCCGTTGATATGGCATTGCAAATGAATAAAAAAGGGCTTAGTTGCAAAGAGAAAATAGATTGTATAACATTTGATAACCCAGGTACAAAACCTATAGTAGAAAAACTTTGTAAAAATAATAATAGTTCTTTGCAAAATATTAAGCAAGACGTGAGCTTCAAAACCATCAATAATGGTAAAAACTTTATTAACACGCTAAATGAGCAAACAGGTGAGGTTTATGAGATTAAAGATAAAGAGCCAAAGTCTTATTTTAAATATGCAATGTCTTTCTTGGCTTATGTAACAAATGCCTCTTCAGAGCTTATTAGTAAAGTATTTTCTATATTATCTTATGGTAATATTAGCCATCAGATAGATAAGCATAGCCTTAAAAATTTTGATGAATTATTTATAGGTGAGAAAGGAATTGTAGATTTATCTTCTGGTAAAGAAGTAACATCTGAAGATATTCTATATTCAAGAGTGCCAATAAAATATAATAAGGCTATATTTGAAGCAATAAAGCAAGATAATGATAATAAAGGGCATAAGCTTTCTATGCATAAGAGATGTGCTGATGGTTCTGTAGAGTCAATATCATTTTCTAAAGAAGAGCTGCAGCATGTATGTAATATGCTAAATGAGAGGGCATTTTTTATTGCAGAGACAAAAGATATTTTTGCAAAGTCTATTAAGCAGAGGTAGTATAGAGCAATTTAAATTATTATTTATATAATAAAAATATATATTATGACAGAAGAAAAAGATAAAACTCAACAGAATAATTTTGGTGTTTTCAATACAGCAGATAACGTCAAAGAAGATATTTTTAGTAACCATGTTGGTACAGTGTTTACTGGGGCTAAAATATATCAAAATAGTAATGAAGCATTCTCTATTAGTACTGAATATCTTAAAGGGGTTGCTGAGTATCGTGTAAAATTTGATTTAGTAAATGCGGGGCTACAAACTCTATATAAAAAAGCATATGGGGATACAGAAATTACCCAAGAGACACAGAAGAAATTTGAAAATTTAAGTGAATTGATAGTAACATCAGGGGATTTAGCTTTTGCTACGCCAGATACTATGGCTTCCTCTGCTTTTTGGTGTGCAAATGCTTTTTGTAAAGTGGCATATGATATGGAAGAGAAGATGGGTATACATACAGGGATATTTAAGAAAGATAAATCCCTAATAGGGTTAGTAAGTGATGGAGTAAAATATCGGGCAGAGCAAGGTTGGTCTATGGGGAAATCCTTATTAAATAGTATAGGTGGATATTTTAGCAAATCACAAGAAGAGAAAGTAGAAGAGAAAGATTTTGACTTCGGAAAGGAATATAATGCAATGCTTGATGAAGGTAAGAAGATTAAAGATTTATGTAGCTTTGTAGAGAATCTGGGTGATAAATTCCATGCACTTCCAAAAGAGGAGCAAAAGAGAATATCAGATATAGGAGCAAAATTAAGAGAAGCGAAAAAAAATCTTGATTCTTATAAACCGAAAAACCGCTCTAAAGCAGAAAAGAGATTTATAAAGAAACTTGATAGATATCGTTAAGTTTACTATACCCATTAGAGTATGGAGATAATATTTTAACTCCATAATTTCCATATAAATATCTATGTTATTAGCATCCAACTATTAGATGTAGCTACTAATATTGTTAAACTGCATTTTAGTAATATTAGTTTTGATATAATGTTTGATAGTTTATTCGCTACCGCAGGGAAGTTTTTTGCATCTAAAATATCCCCCTCTTTAGGATCTATAGGGTCTTATGCTGGGAAGTTAATCGGCAAATTTATAGACCATGACGCAAATGAGCCAGATGAATATTGGCATTATGCAAAAATGCTGGATAATTTATATATTAATTCTTGTGCAGGGGGGAGGACTATCCCTATAGTATTTGGTAGGGCAAAGGTGATAGGGGAGGTTATATGGGCACTGCCTTTAAGGGAAGAGGAGATATGTGATGAAGAGAGTAGATATGTCAGCTATCAATATTATGCAACATTTGCTATGGGTATTTGCAAGGGAGAGATAGATGGTATTGAAAGGGTTTGGGCAGGGAATAACCTTATTGATTTGAAGGATTATGAATATAATATTTACTATGGCTCGGAACATCAGCAGCCTGATGAAGTTTGCTTAGAAGATAGCCCTAATGCCCCTGCATATAAGGGCTTAGCTTATATTGTATTTAAAGATTTGCCATTAAAAGATTTTTCTAATAGATTGCCTATTTTTTCATTTGAAGTGATAAATAATAGTGGATACCCAAATAGGCTAGAGAATAAGATTAAATCTTTAGTTATGATTCCTGGTTGTGGAGAGTTTGTATATGATACAAAATTACAGAGTAAAGATTACGGGGACTTTCAAGAGTATATTAATAAGAATAATAGCGCTGATGCGGATGCTTTGGATAGCTTAAATCAAACTGGTAAGATATTTAAAAATCTGGAATGGATATCTGTAGTAGTTGCTTGGTTTGGTACTAGTTTAGACCTTGCAAGCTGCAAGATATTACCAGCGGTGGAATATCAAGGTAATTATAATACTACAGAAGAGTGGAGGGTGGCAGAATACTCAAGAAGTTCAGCATATTTAATAGGAAGGGATAAAAGCAATATGTCACCTAGATATGGAGGAACTATCAATGATGCTAGTTTAGTAAGATATCTAGAGGAGATGAAGGATAGGGGGTATAAAATAATGCTTTATCCGCTTTTTATGATAGATCTGCCAGATAAACCATGGAGGGGGCATTTAACTGGTAAAGCTATAGATGTACATAATTTCTTTTCAAAGGAGAATGGTGGGTATAATAAATTCATACAACATTATGCAAATTTAACTAAAGGTTATATAGATGCTTTTTCAATAGGTTCAGAACTTATAGGTCTTACAAAAATCAGAGATTTTAATAGTAATAAATTCCCTGCAGTGGAAGCGTTAGTAGAGCTTGCTAAAAAGACTAAAGCCATATTAGGAAATGATATTAAAGTTACTTATGCGGCAGATTGGTCTGAATATCATCATACTGAAGGGGGGCATTATAATTTAGATCTGCTATGGGCTTGTAAGAGCATAGATTTTATTGGTATAGATGCATATTTTCCTCTTACAGATACTGTATATTCAAATATTAGTGAGCAGGAGATTAAAGATGGATGGTGCTCTGGTGAGGGGTATCAATATTATAAAGATGGTAAAATAAAGAAAGCTTTAGATGCTAAATATGCATGGAAGAATATTCAATATTGGTGGGAGAATTATCATTATGACTCCCTTGGTAATAAAACCCCATGGGTACCTAAATCTAAAAAAATATGGTTTACTGAATTTGGGTTTCCTTCTGTGGATAAGGCCCCAAACCAACCAAATGTATTTTTTGACCCTATCTGTATGGATTCCAACTTCCCGAAGCATTCTTCAGCACAGACAGATTTCATCATTCAAAGGAGGGCCATCAGGGCTTCTTTAGATTTTTGGCAAGGAAGTGATTTTTTAGAGAATATGTTTTTATGGTGCTATGATGCGCGCCCAACCCCAGCATGGCCGCATCATAATATATGGAAAGATTCTATGCTATGGGAGAAGGGGCATTGGTTTAAAGCAAATTGTGGGATGCTTAGCGCTATTATAGAAGAAATATGCGCTCTTTGTGATATAAAGGATGTAGATACATCTATGTTAGAAGAGCGTGATATAGAAGGCTTTATTATTGAAAGTAATATGTCTGGTAAAGATGCTATTGAATTGCTAAGGTTATGTTACATATTTGAAATATCCGCTAAAAGTGACTATATATCTTTTTTTCATAGCAAAAAACAAGAGGGGGATATTTACTATAGTTCCCTTTCTTCAGATGTTAGCATAAGGGAGGGGTATAAAAAGCTTCACAAAGCATCATTGATATATATGGATATGGAAAAAGAGCTGAGGAAGAATTATGTTTTAAGTTCTGTGGATTATGAAGATACATATCAAAAAAATAGATCTATAAAGATGCCTATAGTTACTTATAGTAGTAATGCTAAAATGATTGCAAATGATATGGTAAATGCTCAGCAAGAGGTGATAGGTAGTGTTATTTTTAATATTCCTAGTTCTAATAATGAGATAGAGATTGGTAAATTATATAATTTGCATTTAAAAAATGAGGTTTTGGTTATAAGAATAGCAGCAATTAATGGTATGAGTATAAAAACAAACATATTTGGTTTTATTATTCATAGATGCTAATTTGTATTTACAAATAGGTTATAGTTTCATAGTATTTTAATTAGTAATATAATAATATTGGTTATGTCAGCAAAAGAAAATAAATACACTTCAAAGCTAGAAGAAATTCTTGGTAATTTGAAGGAGGCAGTAGAAAATGAGCCTATTTTAGTCAATTCTACTAAAGCTGAGAAATTATATAATTCATTCTATGCAGCTTCTGAGAAGATAGCAACTAGCGCTATAGGTGTGGCAAGTAATAAAGAGGTAATGAAAGCTTTAGGTGCTTTCACAACAAGCCTTGCAGCTCCGCAGCCACCTTTTATGCAAATGGTGACAGCTGTATCTTCAGGTATGAAGCTTATACAAGAAATAAGTAAAACAGAGGAGATAGAGGGGTTAAAAGAAGGTGTTGTAATGCTGATGGAGACTATGTCTGAAGCTTGCTCAGTTATTCAGGAGGGGATAGGTGAGAAAGTGCCATTTATTAATAAAGCAGCAGGTTTAGTAAAAGATGTATTGGATAATTCTATAGAAACTATGAAGTCTAAAGCTCTTTCAGAGTCTTTGAATTCTCTTGGAGAAGCATTTTCGAAAAGAATTGATGAAATATCTAAGATATTCACCAGAGATAAATCAAAAGATATTGGTAAATAACAATGCTTACACCATAGGGGCAGAAATAGAATTTTATCTTGATAGAGAATATGAGCTCCTATGGTTAGAAAAGCTATTATGTAATAAAGTCCATAAGGAGAGGGGCAAGTTTCAATATGAGGTTATAACAAAGCCAACTACGGATATATCTCTAGTTGTTAGCAGCATTGATGCTATATATAGTAAATTAAATGATATTGATGCTATAACTTCGCCTTTGCCATTTAATGATGACTATCCTAATGGGCTCCATCTTCATATTAGCCATTCTAAATTTTCTAAAGAGAATATAAGGGTATTTGCTCACGGGCTGTGTTCTGATATATTGAGGAATATACATATATTTGCTCCTAAAGCAGAAGATTATAAAAGATTTAATATGCAAGGATTTTTAGCGCCAACACATGTGAGTTATGGTTATAATAATAGAAGTTGTTGCGTTAGGATTATATCAGATCCAATATTTATTGATCAGGTCCGTTTGGAGCACAGGCTTTGTAGTGCCAATACGGATATAGCGTCAGCTCTGCATGCTATAATATCTGCATTAGAAGCTAGTGTTAGTGCAGATGTAGATAAATATCTTGTTTATGGAAATGCATATGAAGCTATTTATGGCTTGCCGCAGCTTAAGTTTAAGCAGGAGTAATAAAGTATAATTGTGTTTTACTATTTTTAGAGTTAAAATGGTACATATTTATCTCATAATTTATGATTAGGAATATATTCAATATCATAATACTATTTTTAGTAACTTCTAATATTTATGCAGAGTCTCTGCCAGATGCTTATCAAAGCCATTTATCTTTATTGTCTAATAAATGCCCTGCAAAATGGGTTAATAAAAAAGGATGGACAGATAAAGAGTGGTATATGCAGTTAGATATAGTTAATAAGCACCAATATTATACTCAAGCTGGATATTCATGGAGCAAGGATCCAGATGGTACTCTGTTATTTTCTATAATTGTCAATGGCTTAGTAGAAGAGACTTTAGAATATCTTTATGCATATAACCTTTCTTTAGAACAAATGCTACTAGAATTAGGGGATATATCTTTTTATCTTATAGCTTTATCTTCAGTTGTAGAGATTTTGGACCTTGATAATAATGATTTAAAAGATGATATATACAATATATCAGATAAAGAATATATGACACCTATTTCACAGAATCAATTATATGAAGATCTAGCACATTTGCTTAGTGTTGCTTCTAAGGTAAAGATAGGGCATATAACAAAATTAGATAAGATTGGTACAGAAAATTTTCTTCCTGTAGAAATTAAATTTAACCATAAGGGTAAAAGTACAGCAACTCCACTACAAGAGTTATTAGTGCAAATACTAAGAAGGATGTATATATTTGTGTATCAAGAGTCATTGGAATGTAACTCTACCCTGCAAACAATTATTGAGATGAATGCAAAGAAACTGAAAGATAGGTATAAAAACTAATATAGATATGATTATGATAAGTTAGTCTCAAAAACTACGTATTTATTTTTGCTATATCTGCCTTTCTTATGCGGTCATATTTTACTAATTCTTCTATTAAGGCGCTTAGCATATCTAAATTTAGCATGCATGGCCCATCGCTAGGTGCATTATCTGGGTCTTGATGCGCTTCTGTAAATATTGCTGCTACCCCTACCGCTACTGCAGCTCTTGCGAGCGTTGTTACGAATTCTCTATTGCCCCCACTGCTTGTACCTATTCCTCCTGGCTCTTGGACTGAATGGGTTGCGTCAAAAATTACAGGAGCCCCTGTGCTGGCCATAATAGGTAGAGCGCGCATATCAGATACTAACCTGTTATATCCATGGCAAGTACCCCTTTCTGTGAGCAATATGTCTTTTGCGCCAAAATGCTTTAATTTTTCATAAACATTCTTCATATCCCAAGGTGCTAAGAACTGCCCCTTTTTAACATTTACTGCTCTGCCTTGCTGTGCTGCTGCTTTTAGAAGGTCTGTTTGCCTGCATAAAAAAGCAGGTATTTGTAATATATCTACTGTTTCTGCTGCAATTGCGCATTGTTGCTCTGTATGTACATCTGTAATTATAGGGCAGGTAAACTCATGTTTTACTCTGGAAAGGATCTTCATCCCTTTTTCAATTCCAGGCCCGCGGCCGCTAAAAGCAGAGGTCCTATTTGCTTTATCAAAAGAGGATTTATAAATAAAACCTATATTATTTTTATTAGCTATTTGAAGCAATTTTTCTGCCATGAATAAAGCATGGTCAAGAGTTTCTATTTGGCAAGGGCCAGCTATTAATACGAAAGGTAGAGAGTTTGAAATTTCTATATTACCTATTCTCATATCAGTTTATTTAGCCATTGGTATTGTTTTATCTACAGCTTTTTCTATTTTGCTTAAAGATTTAGCATTTTCTTTGTTAAACAGATATGACATAAAAAGCGCATTACACATAAAGATTACAGCTAGCACTATAGTTGTTTTTACTAAGAAGCTAGCAGCTGTTTGTGCTGTAACTAGGCCAGACCTTCCAGTGCTTGACATGCCAAGTCCAGATATGCTATCTGCTCCTGTTTTTTGCAGTAGTATTACAATTACTAGTAGAGCACAAACAACAAGATGTATTATTAAAAATATATTTAACATGTATAGTTGTTGAAATTTCATATGATTATATCATAGTATCTTATTCCTATCTATAAAGTTAGAAATAATTTCTAGATCCCTCTTTCTGCATGTTTTTTCTTTAGAGGGGGTTTTTATTTTTGATAGTTGCATCAATACATATGTTAGTTTAGATAATATTTTTGTATCTTCCTCAGATATTTTATTGCATTTTGCGCTTTCTAGTTTTGTTACTAATTGATAAGCTATTTTATATAATCTATCTACTATTTTTTTCATTTAAACTTCTGCTTTGTTCATCGCTCAATGGGCTTAATCCAAGGAATTCCCTTTTTTCATTTGTTGTCATGAAGTTGATGCTATTAATTCTATTCCATAGATTTTCTCTTTTGTTACTTAGTGCTGAAATAGCATCTCTATCAAAATCTACTACTATATTATCTTTATACCAATAGCTTAGCCACCCTGTTAGTGAGTCAGAGATTTTATCAAGAAGTGGTATTATAGTTTCTTCCCATAGGGCTAGCCTTGCTTCTTGCATATTGCTATATGTGTTATCACCATTGATGCCAAGAAGTTGTGGTGGTACGCCAAATGATAATGCTATATCTCTTGCTGCTGAATTTTTTACCTGCATGAAATCCATGTCTTTAGGGTTAATGCTCATTTCTTTCCAATGCATATCTCCTTCAAGTAGCAGGGGCTTGCCTGCGTTATGGGGCCCTGAATATTGCTCTTCTAGCTGTTCTTTTAGCCTTGTGAATTGCTCTGTGCTTAGGTAGCCATCTTTCATTATTAAAGCCCCTGTAGGTCTTCCTCCGTTTTTGAGTAAATTTTTATTCCAAATAACAGAATTATTATAAAGTTCTATAGATGTTTTGGCAGCGGAAAGGCAGGACATTCCATAAGCATTATTATAAGGATTATAGTTTTTTATATGTAATAACTTACTGTATCCTGTTGTTATATCTAGATTGTAATATTCATTTTTATGTTTATATCCGCGGATGATACCCATTTCTGACAATATTTCTATATCTTTTAATATATATAATTCCTTAGGTATGTTGTTACCGGAGTCTGCAAATACTATATAGCTATTTCCATATAGTAGCTTATTAGATATTATGCTTACAAAGAAATCTGCACCAGATAGTAAAGGGCTCGGGCGTTTTAAAAGGCTGTATGCATGGTGGTTTAAGTTCTTCACCATTTCTCCTGACTTTCCCCTATTGAATATTAGTAGTGGTATATGGCTTGCTGCTGTAGCTATAAGATTTACAGATCTATGTACAATAACATTATTTGCATATTCTTTGTCTCCGCTAAATGAGCAGTTGTTTTCATAAAGATTATAATCAGGCATTATATCTTTATAGCTATAAGATTTTTTAAATAGTTTTTTAAGCATTTGTGCAGAATATATATATTTATATATCCGTTATAACAAATAAATATATAATGGCTAAGGGTAGATTCGTGAACTGTCCTTTAAGATAAAAGAGAAACTAGATATTTAATCTAATAAATGCTTTATGCATAATAGGCGCTCTTCTTTGGCATGCTGATGGGTCCTCTGAATCAGCATCAGAGGCCACGCATGGGCTTAATACCTCGTGTGGTGGTTTAGGTGAGCATGCCGCGATAAAGCTAATTAAAGCAGCATAACCCAATAATTTTATTTTCTTATTCATATACTACAGTTACCACTCTGCGGTTAAGTTTCCATACATCTTCCCCTGTGCCTATTGCATATGGTCTTGATTTACCATAAGACACTGTATCTAGCCTTGAGCGTTGGATTCCGTTTGACACCATAAATTCTTGTGCTGCTGTTGCTCTTTTTGCGCCCAATGCAAGGTTGTATGCAACTGTTCCCCTATCATCACAATATCCTTCCAATACAGCCTTATAATCTTGGTGGCTTTTCATCCATTCTACTTGCTTTAGTAATTCCGCTTTTGCATCTGTTGATAAGCTGTAATCATTATATGCAAAATATATTCTATCGCCTACAACACGGTCAAATTCTTTTACTGTTTCTTCTATTTGTTTTTCCTCCTGAGAGAACTCAGAATCCACTGATGTCATTTTTGTACCGCCACTACAGCCATTGAGCAATAAAGCAACTGAGGTAAATAGTGCTGATAACAATGAAAGTTGATAGTTCTTCATAAGTATAAATATATAAAAATTTCTTAAATGCTATGATATACGATATTGATAGTAAAATTCAATCAAATAATTGCAAAAACCTAAAATAATATTAAAAGAATTATATATCTACAACATTTATTAAAAATAGTTGTTAAAAACATTCTATAAAAATACTATAATATATAGACTAAATAGTAATGAATGACGAGTAATGAGTACAAGACAAGAGAAAGTTGCTGGCATGCTTCGCCAAAGGCTACACCAACTACTTAATTATACATTAAATTTGGATATAGGTATATCTCCTGGATTTTTAACTGTAACTAATGTTAGATTATCTGCAGATTTAAAGCTTGCAACATGTAATATAAGCCTGCTTCCAGGGGCGCAAAAGGCTAACAAAAAAGAAGTAATAGATTTATTAAACCTTCATAAGAAAAAGATAAGATATATGCTGACGGATAAAATTCAGCTTAAATACTCCCCGGAAGTAAGATTCTTTTATGATGAAAGTAAAGAATATTTAGCCGAGCTAGATAAAATAATAAAAAAAGTGAACTAATTATGAAATGTCATTTTTGCAACTACCATTCAACAAGCGTAAAGGACTCTAGGCTTAATCAGGATAGATCTACCACAAAACGCAGGAGGCATTGTAATAAATGTGATTCTAGATTCACCACAGAAGAGATGGTTGTGGAAAATGCGCGCTATATTCAGAATAAAGAAGGGGAGCGTGAAGCTTTTCAGTCAAATAAACTATTTTTCTGTATTTTCAAAGCTTTTTATGGAAGTGAAGTAGAGGAAAAAAGTATTTTTTCAGTAATGGATAAAGTACTGAAAATAAGCTTTTTTGGCGAGTTCCGGCAGAAATATATGTTTTGGGAACAAATTTTATTCCTCGTTCATTTTATAGAAATACTCAATCAAGAA
>JAUIKA010000013.1 GCA_030430995.1 Alphaproteobacteria bacterium | reverse complement strand
AGGGCATATTTTCTTACTAGTTAATAAAAAAATGCATGATTTAGATCTTGGTGAGATTGTCATAGAAAACATATGATTGTATTTGCTAAAAGTTCACCTGTTTTACTAATTTTAAACAATATATTAGAAACCCATTGACATAATAGATGAAAGCGTATATATACTAGTTGCCTTATTTTCTAAAAAATTCCTTATATAAAAATCAACAACTAATAAAATAAAAAAAATACTATGGAGAAAGAAATCACATATTTTAAAGAGTTACAAATCTCTAGACCTGAAGACATACTTGCAAAAGCGTTAGAGCTTGAAATAGAAAATTGTGGAGGTCTGCTAAAGCATGAATTAATTTTTGCTATTTTAAAGAAAACCATAGAGAATGGAGGTGCAGTAGTAGCAGAGGGGGTGTTAGAGGTCTTGCAGGATGGTTTTGGTTTCTTGCGCTCAGCTGAGAGTAATTATGCATCATCTGTAGATGATATCTATGTCTCTCCTAGCCAAATAAAAAAGTTTAATCTAAGAGCGGGGGATACGATATCAGGAGAAATTAGAGCTCATAGAAATTCAGAGAGATATTTCGCACTTCTGAAGATTATAACGATAAATTATGATGATGTTGCAACTACTAAAAAGAGAATACATTTTGATAACCTAACGCCATTATTCCCTAATGAAAAGCTAAATCTTGAATATGGTAATGAAGTTACAACAAGGGTAATTGAGATTGCATCTCCTATGGGCAAAGGGCAAAGGGCGTTGATAGTAGCCCCACCTAGAACTGGTAAAACTGTGTTGATGCAGAAAATAGCAGAAGCAATAAGCACAAACCACCCAGAGACAATATTGATAGTAGTATTAATTGATGAAAGGCCAGAGGAAGTAACAGAGATGCAAAGATCTGTTAAGGGGGAGGTAGTAAGCTCCACTTTTGATGAAGCGGCAACAAGGCATGTTCAGCTCACTGAAATGGTAATAGAAAAGGCGAAAAGGCTTGTGGAGCATAAAAAAGATGTAGTGATATTGCTAGATTCTATTACAAGGCTTGCTAGAGCTTATAATGCCCTTGCACCATCCTCTGGAAAAGTGCTTAGTGGTGGTGTGGATTCTAACGCTTTGCAGAGACCAAAAAGGGTATTTGGTGCAGCAAGAAATATAGAAAATGGAGGCTCTTTAACAATTATAGGTACAGCTTTAATAGAAAGTGGTTCTAGAATGGATGAAGTAATATTTGAGGAGTTCAAAGGTACTGGTAACTCAGAAATAGTATTAGACAGGAGAATAGCAGATAAAAGGATATATCCTGCAATTGATATTACGCGTTCAGGAACAAGGAAAGAGGATTTGCTAGTATCTAAAGCAGTGCTTAGCAGAATGTGGGTGCTGAGAAAAATTATCAATCCAATGGGCGCAATGGAAGCTATTGAGTTTCTATTAGAAAAGCTTGCTGAGACAAAAGATAATGATAATTTCTTTGATATGATGAATCATAATAAAAAGAGCTAATATGCTAGTAGATTCCCATTGTCATTTAAATATGCAGCAGATGAGTGAGGATTTAGATGGCGTAATCACTAGGGCAAAAAACTCTAATGTTAAAACAATGCTTACTGTATGTACTAGGCTATCTGAATTTAATGATATATATAGCATTGTTGAAAGCCATGATAATATATTTGCATCTGTGGGGGTTCACCCTTGCCATAGCCATGAAGAAACATTGGATATAGAGCTCTTAAAAGCAAATGCTAAGAAAAAAAAGGTTATAGCTCTGGGTGAGACGGGGCTGGATTACCATTATTCAGAGCAAACAAAAGATATGCAGTTTAAAAGTTTTGCCGCCCATATAGATATATCTCATCAAACAGATTTACCAGTTATAATACATTCTCGTTCAGCAGATAGTGACATGGCGGATATTATTGCCAGTAAAGCTAAGGAATTTGATTTTTCAGGAGTTATGCATTCTTTTTCTTCTTCTGTGCAGCTTGCTAAATCTGCTTTGGATTCTGGCATGTATATATCATTTTCAGGAATAATAACATTCAAAAATGCAGAGAGCTTAAGGGATATTGTAAAATATGTCCCTTTAAATAAGATATTAGTAGAGACGGATTCACCTTATCTTGCACCGGTTCCTCATAGAGGCAAGGTTAATGAGCCTTCATATGTAGAGCTAGTAGCGCGTGCAGTGGCTAAGATAAAGGGAGTGGAATTTGATGGCGTTGCTACTGCTACCACAGATAATTTTTTTAAGCTATTTTATAAAGCTAATGCTATATAATTTATTTAGAGAGTATGATATCAGAGGTGAAGCTAAATATTTATTGAGCAATAATGCGTCTGTAAAGATAGGTTACTATTTTGCTAAGCTTACAAAAGCTAGTTCTATGGTTATAGGTTATGATGCAAGGCTTAGTTCGCAGGATTTATTTATACAATTCGCATATGGTGCATATATTGCGGGTATAAGAAAGATATTCAATATAGGCAGAGCTACAAGCCCTATGCTATATTTTGCATCTAAAACTCTGGAATCAGAGGCAGCTGTTTGTATAACTGGTTCCCATAATCCAGCTGATTGTAATGGCTTTAAATTATTAAAAAATGATATTCCATTTTATGGTGAAGATATTTTTCAATTAAGAGATTTAGTCCTATCAGATACGAAGGAATATGGTTTAAAAGAGGTAAGGGTAAAAAATATAGATTTGAGTGGTGCATATATAGAATCATTGCTAAAGTCCATAGAAATTCCGAGGGATATTAAAGTTTTATGGGATGCAGGCAATGGAGTAGCAGGGCCTGTATTAGAGCAAATAGTAAAAAGACTTCCAAATAATAATCATCTTATAAATACAGATGTAGATGGTAGCTTTCCTAACTATCTGCCAGACCCTTCTAAAGCTAGTTCCTTGAAATATTTAATAGATAAAGTGAAAGAATTTGGCGCTGATGTTGGTTTTGCTTTTGATGGAGATGCAGATAGGGTAGGTGTAGTTACTTCATCTGGTAAGATTATAGCGGGTGATAAGATATCCTGTATTTTTACTAAGGAGATATTAAAACAAGATTCAAAAGCAAAAATAGTTGCAGATATCAAGACAACAAAAGCTATATTAGACATAGTAAATGACTATGGAGGTAATATCCGTATTTGCAAAACTGGCCACCCATATATAAAAAAAGAAATGAGAAATTTTGGAGCAGAATTTGGTGGAGAGATGAGCGGGCATATGTTCTTTGCAGATAGATATTATGGATATGATGATGGGATATATGCAGCTTTAAGATTCTTGGAGATATTGCTAAAAAGTAATAAGAATGCGGAGCAATTACTATCTGAATTGCCAAAATATGAAACAGGTGATGAGGTTAGGGTGGCAGTGGATGAGGAAAAGAAATTTTTGATCATGAATATAGTAAAAATTCTAATTTCAGATCAAGAATATGATAATACAGATGGGGTGAAGATGGTGTATTCTGATGGCTGGTGGTTAATTAGGGCTTCTAATACAGAGAGCTGCATTGTTATAAAATATGAGGCAAAGACTAAGCTGAAGGCATATGAATATAGAAATATTGCAGAGGGGTTGCTAAGGCGGGCTATGGATAGGGTGAATAAAAAGAAAAGATTAGATATATAGAGAGTAATAGCTGTAGTGGTAGCTTTTTTATTAGCTATGGTATTTGAGCATGTTTTAAACCTAATTATTTTATATAAGTATTTTACAATGCAACATTTTATTGATAAGTAAAATAATTAAATATTTATTTATATATATATTTTTTTTGATAAGATAGATAATATATCTAAGACATGTATTATATGCATAAACAAATAAAATTAGATGATATATATTCACTATCTCTTTTAAAATCTCTTAAGAAGCATAGCCTGGAGGATAGCCATATAGTAATTAGCGCCATGAAATTCGCTAAATATTATCACCAAGGGCAAGAGAGGAAGTCAGGTGAGCCTTATTACATGCATCCAGTAGCAGTGGCTGAGCTAGTTTTGCCATATAACCAAAAGCCGGAGGTGATAGCATCCGCTTTGCTTCATGATGTAGTGGAAGACACAGATGCCAGCATAGAGATGGTAGAAGCAGAATTTGGCAGTAGAGTGGGTGAGATGGTATATAGGTTAACTCGCATTAGAGGTAGCGTAAAACTAACATTAGAGAAGATAATAGATGATGCATATATGGCCAATGATAGAGATGCATTATTAATAAAATTATGTGATAGATTACATAATCTATCAACGATAGATATTATGTCAAATAAGAAGATACACAGCACAATTATAGAGTCTTTAAAAGAGCTACTTCCTATCGCGATATTATTAGAAATACCAGCATTAGAAAAAGAACTATATTTTTTTGTGAAAAAAATAACAGATGTTGCACCAAAGAAGGAGGATGATTTTTATTGGTGACCTGACATTATTTCTAATTTTTCAAAATGTGTTAATCCGAATTTATATAATATACAAACAGGTATTGTTATAATCCAAGTTCCCCATACACCAAAATTCATTACTAGGTACACGAATCCAAAAGCTGTAACAACATAAGTTATTGCTCTTGATAATGCGTATATAAAACTCGCGTAAGTGAATCTTTTAAATACAGGGAAATGTCTATATAAGACAGAATTTGCTGGTGCTGCATCGCAAGCAAAAAATATAATAGAGGATTGCAGGATTAATATATAAACACTACTTGTTGCATATGTAATAACAAATGGTGCAGCTAAAAATAAAATAACTACAAAAACAAGCTTTGCTTTAAGTATAGTAAGAGGTCGGTATCTGCCCAATAGAATAAAAAACCCAAATTCATTTGCTATCTGTACTAGGGCAACTAAGAAATTTTGATGAATTATTTCCTGTGATGAAAAATGAAATTTTGTTTTTAATACATCTCCGCAATATACATAAGCAAAATAAAAACATAATGGCCACATGCAGTCTAAAAGAAATAATGCCATTGAAGTATAATTATTTACATTTTCTTTGTCATATTTTGCAAAAAACTTCCCTTTAGTTTTTATTCCAGCGTCATCCAATTGTTGGGCAATTTTCTTTTTTGCATCTACAAAATCCGGAGTTTCTCTGAGCCTAACTCTAGCTACCCCTCCTACCACAGCTATGCCAGCTCCAATTAAAAATGCATATCTCCAATTAAATCCTGTTGATGTTACCAAACTTGCTACGCCTAATGCTGATGCTGTCCCAAAAGCTATAACAGCTGGTATAATTGCTACTGCTCTGTACCTTGCTGGGAGTGGAATAGTTTCACATAAATAAAGCTGTGCACCTACTACTTCCCCCATGGAAGACATACCTTGAACAATTCTGCAAATAGTAATTATCCATGCTGCAGCAATACCTATTTGTGCATAGGGTGGTAGTATAAATACTACAAAGCAAGATATAGACATAATAGTGGTTGTGATAACAACAGTAGCTTTTCTACCTATATTATCTCCTAGCCAACCAAAAAATAAAGCGCCTATAGGGCGAAAAAGATATGTTGAGCAAAAAGCAATAGCAGAGAGCACCTTAGCAAAACTCGCGTCTGTTTTGGGGAAAAAGAGCTCATTTAACAATACCGCCATATGTATGAATAACATAAGGTCAAAATATTCTAGGAATGTTCCTATAGAAAGTAGCCCAACAGCTTCTTTTTGTTCTTTGGAAAGTGATTGTTTATCCTGCATATATAAATATTCTCACTATTGAATCATTAATATATACAACCCTTAAGATGCATGTCAAGTAATATTTATAATATTTTTACCTATCTAAGGCATTTATTATAAAAATCACGTTGCAATCACAAATTAGTTTACTTTGCAATAAAAATTGACTTAATTTATTCAGTAATATACTATAAAATAAGTTAACAATATAATTTATATATGCTTTATACATCAGTATTATTAGATGATATATATTCACTATTTCTTTTTGAGTCTCTCAAGCAGCATAGCCTGGAGGATAGCCATATAGTAATTAGCGCCATGAAATTCGCTAAATATTATCACCAAGGGCAAGAGAGGAAGTCAGGTGATCCTTATTATATGCATCCAGTAGCAGTGGCTGAGCTAGTTTTGCTATATAGCCAAAAGCCGGAGGTGATAGCAGCATCTCTGCTTCATGACGTAGTGGAAGACACAGATGTCAGAATAGAGGTGGTAGAAGCAGAATTTGGCAGTAGAGTGGGTGAGATGGTGGATGGGCTAACAAGAGATAGGCCATATGGGGCTAGGGCGAGTATAGAAGAGATAATACATTATATAATAAAAAGTGAGGATGAAGAAATAGCTCTTATAAAAATTATGGATAGAATACATAACCTTTCAACTTTGCAGCATATGAGCAAGGAGAAAGCTATAAAAAAACTTCAAGAAACTTATAACACTCAGTTTATTGGCCTTGCTGCAGAGCTGCATTTAGAGATAGAAAAGCATTTGATTGAAATAATGAAGAGTTATAGTATATTGAAATTAAAAAAGATACAGGCAATTGCTAACAAGGGATTATCCTATAGATATGATTATAAATTGCATAGAAGATTCCTATGAAATACGTGGGAAGAAGGAATAAATTTATACTAGGTCTAAGAGAAATATGTATTATTCTGGCATTTAAACATAAGTTTGGATTTCCAGTAACACTAATGGTGGATAAAAGAACTATCTAAAAACATTTATTCTCAATGATGCAATGATAATTATACTCATTGTTAATTGACTCAGGAATTAACCATACATGGAAATAGCTTGAAAAATCTAGTTTTAGCAAATTTATATCAAATCTCTAAAAATAAGCATTCAAGAAACCAATTCACCCCATTAAACGCAGTTGGGGTTACCATTAGTTAAAAAACTGAAATATCGCATAATATATATGATTATCTGATATATATAGTACAAAATAGCTTGAAAAATCTTCATATAAAATAAATAAAATTAGTTAAAGAATTTTTGCTAATTAAAACTTACTATTTTCTGTAAATTCTATCAATGGCATGTAGAATAATCAGCATATAGGCAAATGGCGTTAAGATATTGACAATGATAGGTCTTAATAGCGCCTATTAATGCTGTCAAAATAGTTATAGAGATATCCACCATGGCTTAAGAGCCACATGATGCGTCATGATTTAATATCAACCCTTTTAGTCAGTATATAGCGCTTGCTACTTAGATCTGGGCTGACGATTAATTTCTTCACTTATGGAATAATGTATAGTTTCCTTTTCTCTTCTCTATTTTAATAAAGTTATTTAATCCCCACACATAAGCTGTTATTAAAGGAAGCAATACAATAATAAGGCCAAAAAATGTATATTTCTCTATTAATATACCAACCCCAAAAGAAGTAAATAAATACATAGCAGCAGAAGCCAAAGCATACATCATGCTTACTATGCGGAATCTTTTGAATACCGGGAAAGCTTTATATAGCTTTGGTGAAGCAGGAACTACATTAGGTGTTAAGCATAATATTACTACCTGTAATATAAAAATCATGCCAGGAGAAACATTATTATGCAATAGAAATAGCAACATTACCATTGATGGAATATATAGATATGTTAAAAACCTTATAATTTTAAAAGGGTTGAATTTATATGAAGCTGCCATCATAACTAGTCCAAATAGTATATCTATAAATGTTATATATAAATTTCTAGAAAATATCTCTGATATTTCTAGGCCTTGTCTTTTTAGCACCATAGGGCAATAAACAAAAGCTACATAAATAGATAAAGGATATAAGCAATCCATAAAGAAAAGAGAAAGAATCAATTTTTTGTTCAGAGGTCTATTTATTCTTTGGTCTTTAGGTAGCCTTTTATTTGCATCTACAAATTCAGTAGATTCTCTGAGTGTTGTTCTACATATAGTGCCTACAAAAGCTACTACAACGCCGATTAAGAATACATTGCGCCAATTAAAAGTATAATCTATAGCAAATTTTGCTACTGCAATAGCCGCACTCCCGCCTAGCACGGCGAATAAAGTAATTACCAAGCATAATGGATAAACTTTTGGTGGCTTTATACTTTCAGTTACGTATAACCTAGCTCCTATAACCTCCCCTAAAGAAGACATTCCTTGAAGCACCCTGCATACAGTAACAATTATGGAAGCCCATATACCAATTTGTTGGTATGTAGGCAGCAAATACATGACCATGCAAGTAAAGCCCATAATTGATGTAGTTATAAACACGGTGCTTCTCCTACCTATTTTATCACCTAAATAGCCAAAGATTAAAGCACCTAATGGCCGGAATAAAAAGGTAGAACAGAACGCAAATGCAGAGAGCAGATAACCTGCATTTGGATCTGTGGGTGGAAAGAATACAGCATTAAGAATTACGGCCATATGAATATATAGCTTTAAGTCAAAATATTCTAAGAATGTGCCAACGGATAATACCGCTATTGATTCATATTGTTCTTTTGAAATAGATTGACTATCCGAAATATAATGCTTATTCCTCATATCTAAATGTTTTAACTATTAAGTTATTAACATGTTACAACCTACAGGATATATGTCAAGCAATATTTATAATATTTTTCTATCTGGGGTTGTTATGTCGTTGGGAGGCTTGGTATTTATATATTATTTGCCCTTATGATTCCATTTGCTATTTCTTTCAAATCTAAGCTTTCTATATCTGTCTCTAGCATTATTCTAATAATAGGCTCAGTGCCAGACTTTCTTATATTAATTCTGCCTCTATTGCCTAATTTTGCCATTGCATAAGAGGTATCAATATTTTCTATATCATCACAAATAGGGGCTTTAGCAATATATTGATTGTATCTTTTGAAAAGATTGCTTATATAAGAGGGTTTATTAGAGCCAAGTCTATCAAAAATATGTAGAGCAGTTACTATAGCGTCAGATGTGCAGCAGCCATAGCATAAGGGGATGATATGCCCAGAAGGCTCGCCTCCTATTGTGCTATTGGACTTAAGCATAATATTAAAGACATTTCTTTCCCCTACATTTGCTCTTAGTAGTTTTATTCCATTTTTAGATAGGTAATCTACAAGGCCTTGGTTTGTCATTTGCGTTCCCACCACTGTGGTCTTTGTAGATAAAAATGCTAGCATATCATCTCCATCTATTTTTACTCCTGCTTCATCCACCATTATTAATCTGTCTGCATCTCCATCAAATCTTAACCCGCAGTAGGCTTTGCTCTTTATTACTTCCTCTTCTAAATTGCTTTGCTCATTTATGTTATATCCATTGGGAATAGGTGATATCTCCAAGGCATCAGCGCCAAAGCTTTCTAATATTTGTTTAGCAAAACCATATGCGCTTCCGCTTGCGCTATCTATTATGATTTTTTTGTTAGATAGAGAGACATTTGGGAAGATTGCTTTTAAGTGAGATATATATTCACTTAGTATATCTTTCTTTACGTAGTTTTTGCATGCTTGGGGGCTATGGTTATTATTGTTGAAAAAAATCTCTTCAATTTTTTGCTCTAACTCATGTGATATTTTTTCCCCTGAGGGGGCAAAGAATTTTACGCCGTTATATTCATAGGTGTTATGAGAGGCAGTTATCATTATGCCGATATCTGCCCCTAGAGTTTTTGTGAAATGTGAAACAACTGCGCTAGGTACAACCCCTATATTTATTATCTGTTCTGCAGCCATATAGCCCCTAATGGCCTCTAATATATCTTCAGAGGAGCTTCTAGTATCTAACCCTATAATAATTTTATTTGGCTTTATAGCTTCAAATGTAGCAAAGAATAGCTTGTTTAGATTTTGTATATCTAAAAAGCCATGTCCGAATTCTCCCCTTACTCCATCTGTGCCGAATAACCTCATTTTGACTTCTTTTTCTTTTTAAGGTCATAATATTCTATCTTTATCTCTTCTGTGGAGCTTCTTTCTTTCCCATGTATTATATTAGTCATCTCTTTTCCTGTTAATGTTTCATGTTCTTTCAAGGCTTTTGCTAACAGATGCAGTTTATCTATATGTTTTGTAAGAATCTCTTTTGCTATTTTATATCTTTCTTCAAGGATAAATTTTATTTCTTGGTCAATCATCTGTGATGTAAGCTCAGACCTGTCAGCAGGTGAGTATTCATTGCCAGAGTCATGATGTACAGGGCCTATTTTATCAGACATGCCATAATACATTACCATGCTTTTTGCTATTTGTTTAGCTGAATGGAAATCACTTCCTGGCCCACCGCCTGCGCCTGTACTTATTTTGTCTGCTCCAAATATCAATTCTTCAGCTATTCTTCCACCCATTGCTACTGATATAGAAGCTAGCATTTGATCCTTTCTTTTGGTATATATATCTGTTTCCGGAGCGAATGCAACAAAACCTAATGCAGAGCCTCTTGGCACTATTGTTCCCTTATAAATAGGTTCTGCTTGTGATAAGAATATGCCAACAATAGCATGTCCAGCTTCATGATAGGCTGTTGAGGTTCTCTGCTCTTCAGTGAATACGGCGTTATGCCTTGCGTGGCCCATCCGCATTTTATCTAAAGCGTCATCAAATTCTTTCCATGATGCTTTCTTCTTATTACGCCTTGCAGCTAATATTGCAGCTTCATTAACAAGGTTTGCAAGTTCAGCGCCAGAGAAGCCAACAGTAATTTTAGCAATAGAGGAAACATCAATCTCTTCATCATGCTTGATTTTCTTCATATGCACATTAAGGATCTTCTCTCTTCCTTTGATGTCAGGATTGGTAACGGTTATTTGTCTGTCAAATCTACCTGGGCGAAGGAGTGCTTTATCCAAAACATCTGGTCTATTTGTAGCGGCAACTATGATAACTCCCTCATTGGCTTCGAATCCATCCATTTCTACCAACAGCTGGTTTAATGTCTGCTCTCTTTCATCATTACCTCCACCAAGGCCTACGCCTCTTTGCCGACCTACTGCGTCTATTTCATCTATGAATATAATACAAGGGGAGTTTTTCTTTCCTTGCTCAAAAAGATCCCTAACTCTGCTGGCACCTACGCCTACAAACATTTCAACAAAATCTGAGCCGGAAATATTAAAGAAAGGAACGCTAGCTTCACCAGCTATTGCTTTTGCAAGCATTGTTTTACCCGCTCCTGGTGGGCCTACTAAAAGACATCCCTTAGGGATGTTGCCCCCTAATCTTTGGAATCTTGCTGGGTCTCTCAGAAATTCCACTAATTCTGTGAGTTCTGATTTTGCCTCATCTATACCTGCTACATCATCAAATGTTACTTTTGGGCCTTTGTCTGATGCAAATTTGGGTTTGGATTTATTAAAACCAAATCCTTTATTCCCTTTTTGCATTTGGCGCATAAAAAATACCCAAACACCTATTAATAATATCATTGGGAACCAGGATATAAATATGCTCATGAAAGAGTTCATCTTTGTATCAGGCGGGAGTATTTCTACTTCTACGTCATAGTCTTTCAAATCACTTATAATTTTGCTATAGCCACCTATATATGTGGAAAAGCTAGTTCCATCTTTTAGGATGCCATTGACATAAGGGCCTTGTAATTTAGCTATTTTGACATCATGATTTTCTACCTTATGCATCAATTCAGAAAAATTTAAATTTTCCTTTTTATCCCATGAGCTAGTTGTTGCAGTGAAGAAATTTATGACTGCCGTTAATAGCAAAAATATTGCTATCCAGATAAGAATATTTTTAAATAAATTTTTGTTCATATATAGCTAAATTTGTATTAGTAATGTATTAGTTTAGAATCTATATTAGGTGAGTAAAAACATTCTACATTGCATTGTAATACATCATAACCTATAGATGGCAATGCTATCAAGTCTCCTTTTTTCCTAATAGCAGGTAAAGACATTAAAATTTCTTTCTGTGTCTTATATTCAACAAAAAGCTTATCAAATTCTTCTTCTTTCAGCCTGCTCACCTCTAACCCTAGGCTTTCTTGTGCTTTTAGTTTAAACCTACGGTCCCATATAATTTCTTTTTCTAAGGCTATAGGTTCGCATTTTACTAATCTATAGTCCTTACAAATTAATATATAGTCCTTTGTCTTTTTTACAATAGCTGATGCGCCAAAAAGATTATCTCCGTTAATAATAGAATTGATGAAAGAAAGCCTAGCTATGGTTTTTGCTCCTGTAGCAATTAGGATTCCATGGGATAATAATAGTTGTTTCATATAAAGATGGCAAGATTCAAAAACCATTCTATTTATAGTTATATAACCTAAATCAGAAGCTGAGAATGCATTGCTGAGGAGCTCCAGGAACTCTTTTTTAATAAAATCTGAGGCTGTAGATGTAGATTCAATTACGCTATTTGCTCTTATTGCTTCATCATCACTAATATTAATACGGTTTCTAAGGAATTTGGTGTTAAGATTTGTAGGGTCTGTTGCGTAAGAGATGTTATTATTTTTTAGATATTCCTGGCATTGGCTTTTAACTGCATCTTTTAATGGGCGTATTATTCTGCATCCTTTCATATAGCTTACTGCCTGGCTTGACATACCTAATATATTGCCTCCATGTATTGCTTTTATAAAGAAATTATCAAGAAAATCACCTTTGTGATGCCCAACTAGTAAATTCAATATATCTTTTTCAGAGCAGAAATCTAACATTGCTTTATAGCGGAAATCCCTTGCATTATGCATAATATTTTTTTTCGTATTAGGCAGCTCCCAAGAAAAAGATTTAAAAAATAAGTTATTTTCTTCACAAAAGCTTTTTACCAATTCAGCCTCTTTATAAGAGCCTTCCCTTAAGTTATGGATACATGTTAAAACATATATTGTAGCGCGATGAGCTTTTGCCCATTTCAAAGCTAGAGCAAGCATGCATATAGAGTCTGGCCCCCCTGAGCATGCCACTGCTATCTTGGGCATATTTTCAAATATTTTTGGCATATTTTTTACAAATAAGCTCTCTAAATGCATAGAATTTTTCATTCTGTTACTTCTTTTCAAGATAATATTTATCTTTTATCCGGAAGTCTATAGATTTTATGTTAGTTAATTGGTCTTCTTCTATTATATTATTTAATATAGGCAATATTTTTATATAGTCTCTATCTGGCATTTGTACTGTAACGTTATTATTTAACACCAGATCCCAGCGTCTTTTCCCATGGCGCACAGCCATTTTTATATTGTTATTAATCTGAGGAAACTTATTTAAGCTTTCTTTCAAATCTTCTGCATATACATTTGCACCAGCCCCTTCTATAAATAGCAAATCTTTTCTATAGCCTTCTGTTATTATTCTCCCCATGGAGTCTATTAAATATATATGGTTTTCGTCTTTTTGCCATGAAGCTATGGGCTCTTTTTCTTCTATATAAATATGTATTTTATTTGGTAGCTTCCTTGCTATACATATATTTGCTATCCACGGATTTTTTTCTGCAGCCTCTCTTAATTTTGCTATATCTATTTTTAATATGGGTTTTTGGTAATGCTCTTCTAAAGAAGATATTAAGCTGTGTATGGGGAAATTTTTGCTTCCATATATATCTATTTGTTCTAGATTAAAACCTATTTTCCCTGCACTTTGCGCTATATAGGCATATAGCATTTCTTTTACAGGGCGCATATATGGGGTGCATAGCATAAGGATTATTATGCAAATAATAGACCATTTAACAAATTGTATAATCCATAAAAAATATGTAATTATTTTTTTTGCTCTTATATATAAGTTTTCGTGAAATTTATCCATATTTGATTAAATAGATTTACCAATAAGATTAATAGTGTTTTATATAATCTGATGTTTATATTATACTCACAATAATATTACTATTATTGTTTATTTTAAAAGTATACTATATGCTGCGTATAAAACAAAAATTATCTAAAATTGTAAGCCTATTTGCTACTATAACGGGTTTAAAAAGTAAAATTTATGGAGAGTTAATATTAATAAAAGATCGCTCGCGAGACCTTTATGCAACGAATTTAGAGCTAGTTATATACCATAT
>JAUIKA010000102.1 GCA_030430995.1 Alphaproteobacteria bacterium | reverse complement strand
ATTTTTAGGATGGATTATATCATCCAGATACCCCCTAGAAGCTGCAGTAAAGGGGGAAGAAAGATCTTGTTCATATTCTGCAACTTTACTCTTCTGCTCCTCCAGAGAAAGATTCTTAAATATTATTTTCACAGCACCTTCTGCACCCATAACCGCTATTTTACTATCAGCCCATGCATAATTGATATCAGCACTTAAATGCTTAGAACCCATTACTATATAAGCCCCACCATATGCCTTTCTTGTAACAATAGTAACTTTAGGAACGGTAGCTTCCGCATAAGCGTATAGTAACTTTGCACCATGTTTTATTATGCCATCATATTCCTGAGATGTGCCAGGCATAAAACCAGGTACATCCACTAAAGTTACTACTGGTATATTGAAAGCGTCACAAAATCTTACAAATCTTGCTGCTTTAGATGAAGCTTTAATATCTAAACATCCTGCTAAATGTAATGGTTGATTCGCTACAAAACCAACTGTATTACCAGCCATATATCCAAAACCTGTTATGATATTCTTTGCGTAATCTTCTTTAAGCTCAAAGAATTCCCTTTCATCTACTATAGTTTGTATCACTTCTTTCATGTCATACCCTTTGTTAGGATTAGTAGGTATTATGGAATCTAACATTGTCTCCACCCTATCTGCTGGATCCTCTGTTGCCCTTGGAAGTAATATGTCTGTATTAGAAGATGGAAGATAATTAAAAAAATATCTTATAGATTGCAGGGCTTCTACATCATTCTCAAATACCGCATCTGCAACACCACTTTTTTTTGTATGCACTTTATGGCCCCCAAGGCTATTATGCGTCACTTCTTCCCCTAGAACAACTTTCACAACCTCAGGGCCTGTTACAAACATATATGAAGTATTTTTCACCATAAATATAAAATCTGTCAATGCAGGAGAATAAACAGCACCCCCTGCGCATGGCCCCATAATTACAGATATTTGTGGTATTACACCTGAAGCCATGACATTTTTTTGAAATATGTCACCATAGCCAGCAAGTGCGTCTACTCCTTCTTGTATCCTTGCTCCACCTGAATCATTTATTCCTATTATAGGTAGCTTAGCTTTTATGGCAGCATCTATTATATTGCATATTTTCTTTGCATGCATCTCTCCCAAAGACCCACCTAGCGTAGTGAAATCTTGGCTGTATATGAACACTTTCCTACCAAATATGGTACCCCTACCTGTAACAACGCCATCACCATAGAACTTATTGTTCTGCATACCAAAATTACTACATCTATGTTCTAAAAACATACCTACTTCTTCAAAGCTTCCTGTATCTAGCAATACTTCTATTCTCTCTCTGGCTGTAAGCTTGCCTTTTGTATGCTGGGTCTCTATCCTGCTACGCCCACCACCTATGATAGCCTTGCTAATTTTTTCTTCTAACTGTAAATGATTTTGTATAGAAAACATAAAAACATGTATTAGTGTTTAAAGCAAGACATAGTATAACAATATCAGCATGAATAAAACAAGGTTTAAATCAAGTGAGCATAAAAAATACATCTTTTTCGCCTTCTTTTATAGAGGGTTATGCTGCTATATATAATTATGCTGATAGCCAGGGAGATATAATATTACCAGGAGCTTTCGGTAATATTGACATACAAAAAATTAAGATATTATGGCAACATGAGCATAATTCTCCTATTGGGTGTATATCTCATATAAAAGATGATAGGCATGGTTTATATATCAAAGCTGTTATCACAGAAGATACAGCTCTTGGCAGAGAAGTAATAGCATTAACAAAACAACAAATAGTAAACGGGCTTAGTATTGGTTATGAATGCTGCAAAGCATATTATGATGCCAACAATATTAGGTACTTAGAGCAAGTTAATTTGCTGGAGATAAGCATAGTTACCTTTCCAGCAAATGAATTTGCTATTATTCAAACTTCTGCACCTAGCAGAATAATTTAACAATAATATAGAAACAAATATGAATAATACAAATATGAAAGAAATTATACCACAATTTGAACAAAAAGAAATATACAACAGACCAAATATAGAAATAAAGTCTTTATCTACAGGGTCAGATAAGGGTGATGACATTCTATCTCATCTTTCCAGTAATAAAATTATTGCAAATATAAATGCGCAGTCTAAATTAAGGCAAATATGCTCTGTACAGAATATCAACACGAATATATTGGAAATACTCATTCAAGAAGGAGACATGGCAACAGGATGGGCAACAGAAGTTGAACTACGCACAGACACAGAGAATGCAAAACTTGAAAGAAAGCGAATCATAGCTCATGAATTATACGCTCAGCCTAAAGCATCACAAAGGCTTTTAGATGATAGCAATATGAATATAGAACAATGGTTAGTAGAACAGCTTTCTGAAAGCTTTATGCGGGCAGAGAGCAAAGCTTTTATATCAGGTGATGGGAAAGATAAACCTTTTGGAATTCTCTCTTATGTAGGCAAAGGTATTGATGCTATGAAAGCAAAAGAAGAAAAGAAAATATCTATAGAGGATATAGCGCATTTAATAAATAGCTTGGATGAATATTATCTAGCAAATGCATCTTTTGTGATGCATAGGTCAACAATAGCTCATTTGCAATCCCTTACAGATAAATATG
>JAUIKA010000012.1 GCA_030430995.1 Alphaproteobacteria bacterium | reverse complement strand
GCTTTCTCTTTGGGTATAAAAATGGAGCTATATACAAAGCTAGCAATTCTTTTTAAGGGGCTATCTTCAGAGGGGCTGAGTAATATAAAAATTCCGTCTAAAATTATTGGTAAGATTAATTTAATTAGGGGCGCTAATTCTGGTGATATAGATATATTCTGCTATAAGAATTCTTACGAAATGGCTATTCAGATGCTTATTTATAATTATGCTTTCGGTATTTATAGCAAAGAAGATGTTATGTCTTTAAGGTGCTCTCTGCAATCTATAAAGAAAATGAGTATTATGCCTATAGATGGGAAATATTTATTATCTTTGGGTTATGAAGGCAAAGAAATAGGGGTTATGTTACAGAGGCTAGAGAAAAAATGGGTTAGGGAAGATGTTGATGCAGACGCCTTGAAGCAATATATAAATGAAATAAATAAATAGATAGATTTGTTGCTATGAATTATTTTGAAGTTTTTGATATGGATATAGAATATGAAATAGATTTAGAGCATTTAGAGCGAAAATATTTCCATCTACAGATGGCTAACCACCCAGATAATACATCCGGCTCTGCCGCTATAGACATAAAGCTAGTGAATGCTGGCTATTTAACCCTAAAAGATGATGAAAAAAGAGCTATATATTTATTAGAAATGGAGGGCTATAATCCTGAGGATGTAAAGCTAGGTCATGAATATTTGCAATATATATTCGCTATATCAGAGAAGGTTTATTCGGGCATATTTTCTAAGCTTGAAGCAGAAAAGCTTTACAGCGAAATAAATAAATTAAAGACGGCTATTAAGCTAAGTTTTAAAGAAGAAGATTTTAAAAATGCTTCCATATGTTTAGCAAAAATTAAGTATTTATCAGAGGTGATAAATAAATATGAATCTATAGCTTAAGCGAATATAAAATGACTATTATGGGCTCTGTTGCGTTTACAATTAATAGCCAAGTTCATTCGCTTTGAGTTAATATTTTCTTCTAAAAGATTAGTTATAGCCAAATGGAGTAAGATATTGACCGCTGCTATATCCAGATTTATACAACTCTATTTGTTCTCTTAACTAATAATCAAATTGCACCCTATATCTTTGTTTAGTGAAGAGTGATATCCAAAGCCTATCACTAATAGCCTAATCTTTATAATCATAAAGACATTGCCCTAGATTAAATAAAATAATTTCAATAGAATTTAATAATTATCAATTATATTGATATAAACATCATTCTATATTGATTCTATGTTAATTAACTATTAAAGTATGTTTTTACTAACTAATATATATAAATATGACATTATTTTATGACCTTATGACAGGAAAAATCAGTCAAGATGATTTAACAGATGAGGACAATGATTTATTAAGGCAAGACTTTAGCTTAGCTTTAATTAGCAGCATACATAATCCTGAACTTGCTAATAGTTTTACTATTGATTTAAAGCAGAGTTTTGATATAGCTCTTTCATATATATTGGAAGGAGGGAATAGATATATAAAAGACTTTACTATACCTAGTTCCACTGGGTTTTGGTTTACTCTATATTCTTTTGGGCTTCTGGAGGGCAAACTTTCCTTTGCTGATGTTCAAGGGCGGTGGGCGGATCAATTTACTCTAAAGTTATTAGCTGTTATAGCTAGGCCAGAAGATTCTAAATTTCTTAAAGAAGAAGATTATACTTTATCTGTAGCTTCTGCATCTAGAGGCAAAGAATTCCTTGCTCATTTACCAGGAGGGAAGAAAAAAGATTTAGGATATGCATTTTATAATAAGGATATAGCAAAATCTGACTTTAGTAAGAATAAGTCAGATTATAACGTAGCCATGCACCATATTAGTAAGAATGGGTTGCTAATTAAAGATGCTCCTCTGTATCAGAATGATTATAATATCTGTATTCTTGCAGTGCTTAATGCGCCTAAGGCATTACAATATCTTAGCCCTAATATGCAGCAAGACTATAATATAGTATTTTTAGCTGTTTCTAGGGATCCTACTTCAATAATATATGCTTCTGCTGATATGCAAGCTAATTATAATATGCTCCTACTTGCTGCGATGAAAAACCCGAATTTTTATATTCCAGGGGAGAGTGGTAGCATACATAGTTTGCGCGTAATATTAAAAAATAAAGCGCAATATCAAGAAATACAAAAATATAAAGATAATTTCACAATTGTGTATTATGCAGTGAAAACAAATGGCATGCAATTAGAGCATATGCCTGAGGAGCATAAACAGAGTAAACTTATAGTCTCAGTAGCTTTACTTAATGCTCCAGCTGCAGCAAAATTTGCAGATCCATCCTTGCTGGAAGATGTAGACATAGCGAAGCTAGCCATGGCGGATAAAGATATGGCTACATATATACCAGAAAAGACTTTAAAAGAGATTGGTTATGAAGATGGGAATCCGGATAAAGTAGTTAATGAGAAAAATAATCTTGGAGTAGATTATATATTACATGATTATAATAAAGATATGGCTTTAGGTGGTGAAAATCAAGATTGGGATAGTCAATATGGTGATAATGATTATAACTATTAGTTATAGCTAAATAGCGTAAGATATTGACAAGCAGAGCTCTTAGAACGCTCTGCAATGGATTCCCAATGTCAATATATTGCGCTGCTAGGTTATAGTTTAATATTCAATTGATATATCGATAACTTATCATGATTCAAGGCTGGTATTATTATTTGCCTCTAAAAGCCTTGATAAAAGCTTTATATTATAAATTTTGAATTTCGCTTAAACTTGTCTTGGGTTTTATTAATAAAACAAAGGCTATTTGTATTATCAAGGGTAAAAATGAGAGTATATATTTGCTTTAATGGTTATATTCTTAAAATTCCATCTATGACGGTTACCGCTTCCCCGGTTATATTCAAACGCTGCTTTTGTAATTCTAAATAAAGAGTCCCCCCGCGTTTTGATGCTTGATATGCCACCATATTATTTTTACCTAATTTTTCAGACCAATATGGAGCAAGTGTGCAGTGAGCAGAGCCTGTTACTGGGTCTTCACATATAGCATCAGCAGCCGCAAAAAACCTTGAGATAAAGTCATATTCATGGCTCTTTGATTTAGCCGTTACTATTATTTCATCTTTATAATCAAGCAATCCATTAAAGTTAGGTTTCATTTCTAATATGCTCTTTTCATCTTCATAAACAAGCATTAAGTCCCGGGATTTTCTTGCATCAATCGGTTTTTTCTTACATAGATTTTCTATTACAAATTCTGGAATGGAGTCTAACTTTATTTTCTCCCCAGGGCGGGAGGGGAAGTTCATAGTTAATGACCTTTGATTTTTAATTACCTTCAATGGGCCAGCATATTTGGTATCAAATGTTATTTCATTGCTTCTGCTATCTATCTGTGAGAAGTAAATTTCTGCTGAGGCTAAAGTAGCATGGCCACAAAGGTCAATCTCATATATAGGGGTGAACCATCTCAGGAGCGGTCTATTCCCTTTTCTTAGTAGAATAAAAGCCGTTTCTGACAAATTCATTTCAGCGGCAATATTTTGCATCAATGATGCTTCTATATTCTCCTCTAGAATAAATACTGCAGCGGGGTTGCCTTTAAATGGTTGGTTTGTAAATGTATCTACTTGCCAAAACCTAAGCTCCCTCATATGTTAGTTATTATAATGGTGGCGGACAGGGTGGGATTCGAACCCACGGTAGGCGTAAACCTACACCGGTTTTCAAGACCGACACTTTCAACCGCTCAGCCACCTGTCCTAATTATATTATTACTAAATCAATTTAATCTAATTTAGTAATAATATGATTGCATAATTAGCATTTTATATCAAGATATTTTGATGTTTAACCTTGTATATATTACAATATAGCTATAATCTATGTGTAAATAATCATTTTTATTATGACAAAAAAAGTTACAATATATTCAAAACAGGTATGCCCTTATTGCGTTAAGGCAAAAAGATTGTTAGATAAGGTAGGGGCTGATTATAATGAAATAGATATATCTCAATCTCCTGAGCTAAGAGAGCAAATGATACATGATTCAGGCGGAAAAAAAACAGTACCGCAGATATTCATAGGGGCCAAGCATATAGGTGGTTGTGATGACTTATATGAAATAGGGGAAGAAAAGCTAAAAGAAATGATAAAATAACAATGAGATCCCTTGTATATATAGCAGTTTTAGTTGCTGTGATATTTTCTATGTTTAAAGCAGAAATAGGCCCAACAATAAGTAGGGCAGCAAAAGACACTAAAGATATATGGAAGAATGTATTTTCCTATACTAATCAGACTATTTCTCAAGAGAAGCTAAATTCTTTAGCGTCAGGCTCTCAGATAGAAAAAATGGGAGAGGGAAGGGCGTGTAAATTTGCAGATGTAGTAAAGATAAAGATAAATGATAAAGTTCACGAGGGATATCATATTGGTGCTGAGCCCATAGATATCTTAATAGCAGGCATGAAGCAGGGTGAGTCAAGAAGTGTTATATCTGAAGGGAGCAGGGTGGTTATAGAGCTTATAGAAATACAGAAAGAAGCTTTGAAATCCAAGGATTTAGAGAAAATAAAGATTTTTGACAATATACTTACTTACTCAAGAATATTAAGGCCAAAGGATAACGTGGACTGCCATATGAATATATCTGACTTTGAAGGGAAACGCCTATATAAAGGTGATATGAAAATAGAGGTAGGAAGTTTTAAGAAGCCAGTGATGGAATATCTATTATTCGGCAAGCCAATAGATTCTTTGCGTAGCGTTATATCGGATGCAAAAGATTTTAAAGATCTTATAGGTAATTATAAAGGCATGATATTAATAGAGATTACTACAAAGCTAGATGCATAATAAAGATTATTACTTCAATAAAGCTAAGCAGGAGAACTATAGAAGCAGAGCTGTATACAAACTTATAGAGATAGAAAATAAGCATAAGCTCATAGCTGGCAGCAGTAGCATAATATTAGACCTTGGCTCAAGCCCCGGGGGCTGGTCTCAGCTGGCGCGTAAGGTAGCGGCAAAAAATGTAGAGATTTTCGCTGTGGATTTGTTGCCTATGGTGCATATACCCTATGTAAAATTTTTTCAGCAGGATTTCAATGAATTCTGCATTGAAAATAAAGAACATATATATGGCAATGTAGATTTGATCATCAGTGATATGGCCCCGAATATGAGCGGGGTGCAGAAGATGGACCATCTACGCAGCATGCAGATAGTAGAGAATGTATTTGATATAGCGCAGGATGCATTAAAGCTTGGTGGGAGCGTAATTATAAAGATATTCCATGGAATAGAAGAGAAGAAGCTGGTGGATATGCTGCGCAAGCAATTCAAGGCCGTGCATTACTATAAGCCAGATGCCAGCAAGAAAAAATCTAATGAGATATATCTTGTTTGCCATAAGAAGCTATGATGGCTTCTAATAATTCCTGTTTCATCATTAGCAAATTATGTATGCTGGCAAGATAGGCCAAGTATAAATGATTCTTCATTTTGCGAAGCATGCTACCGTTGTTTCATATGCAGCATATTCTTGCAGAGGCTCTTCTGTTGCAATAGCGCTGTTATATATTTTCGCGTTATAGCGTATAAAAGATTAGATTATTATCTTATATATTGGCCGCTAATAAAGGAAGATTTTTTTGTGGATTATATATATGAATATAAAAAAGCCCCCAGCTGCATATGGGCAAGCTGAGGGCTTTTTTCTGCAAGGCTACCTAAAAAAGTAGCCCATATATATTTGAATGGTTGATAGCTAGTTTATTAAACTGCTTTTTCCATGCTTGCAATCAGCTTTTGCACCTGGTTAGCTGTTGAGAGCAATGCTCTGAAAGCTGCGCTTGCTGCATTTTGCAATTTTAGCGTAGCGCTCATTATATCAGATGCATTATCTTGCATGTCAGTGTTACCCCTATCTGTTTTCTCCTTTTCTAAAGAAATATTTTGTTCATTTTGCTCTATGCTAGCAGAAGCAATATCTATTTTTGTTTTATGTGAGGAGATTATATTATCAATTTCTTGCATTATGGCTTCAGAATCTTTTAAACTGGCATTATTGTGGACAGTGTGTGCTGTATTAAAAGTATTAGTAGCGCCATTGTGGGTATTTTTTACATTTTCGAGGGCTATGTCTACATATGTGAGTTTTTTTGCTGTATCTTCCCAGTATTGTTTTTCTTTTTTCGGGGCACCCTTTAAATTCTTCTTGACAGTTTCGGTTGCCTTTTTTAAGGCTTCGGTTACCTTTTCCAAGTCTTTGCTTTCATTATCATATTTATCTTGTGTCTTCTTAGGTTCAGTGCTTGTTCGATTATTGGTAGTTTGATTTATGTCAGCCCTGTCATGACAGCCCAAATATTCACTTACCTTACCATCTATTTCCTCCTTAGCTAATTTTTCTATTTCTTGTTGTATAGCTTCCATCTGTCTATTTATTGCATCACGCTCAGCTTCTGTTTTTCCTTCTAATTGTTGCCCTAATTTTGTGATTTTTGTCAATTGTTTTTTTATTTGCTGTCCTTGTAGTACAACTTTTTGACTATAAGAAATCTCTTGCTCTTTTCGTATATTTAGTCCTTCTAAATCTAGTATACGCCTTTCAGCTATTGAGTGAGCCATATAATCAACTGCATTCATATTCTTCTTACCTGTTGAATTTTCTTGGTTTAAAGATTTAAGCTTTGTTGACGCTTCTGATGATATAAAGCTCATTTTTAAGCTTTCTGCTCCTTTGTTTAGTGAAACTGCATTTGCCATATATGTTACCTATATTATTTGTTAAATATAATTCATCACAAGATAAATTATTATTAGAATTTTATCCTATAAATCAATCTTTAGCAAGCAAAAATAAATATATTTTTATCTTTCTTAAAATCTATTTATTAATTTGGCCTGACTACGCATTTATAGCTCAATATTTTTTTTAAGTGAGTCAAGTAATTAGCGAATATTCTCCTAAAATAGATATAAAATTATGTTCATATATGCATCTTCTTAGGCCCTAGTTAAGAGCAATATGCCAAACTTTGCACAGTCAAATTAATTATCTATAAAATAAAATCTTTCTATGGTTAGTAGTGTAAAAACAACCAAGATTTAGGTCAAGAAATATAGTGGTAATAAAGGTGAAAACTTGCTCTTACTAATTTGTGTATAGAGGTGACTAACTTAATATTAAGTAATTTTAACTACTATTCTGGAGCCTATTCATAGAATTAAATAGGTGATATATTGTGAAAATTAATCTGGTATAGCCAAATTCATAGAAAAAGGTTTTGCTAATAAAAGCCTCATGGAGGTTGCGTTTGCTATATTATTATACTGCTATTGAGGGGAGTTATTAATCCCCCTCATCATCTGTTATTGCTAACTCTGCTGAGACAACTTTCTCCCCTTCTTCTGTCTTGAATAGCAGCACACCCCTGGTGTTTCTACCCATAATTCTTAGGTTTCCTATGCTGCATCTTATAGTTTTGCCAGAATTGGTTATGAGTAATAAGTCTTCATTAAGAGTTACTGGAAGAGCTGCTACAACATTTCCTGTTTTTGTAGATACAGCGAAATTGATAACGCCAGAGCCTCCACGGTTAGTAACCCTGTATTCAAATGAAGAGCTACATTTCCCATATCCGTTTTCTGTGATGCAAAGTAAGATTTGCTCTGCCTTAGACATAGATTGCATTTTTTTAACGTCATATTTCGCTGCTATATCTAGCCTTGCTAAGTCCCCTTTTCTATCTTTTATAGGTATGGATAAATATTGTTCTTTATCATCAATTGTGAATTCAGCCTCATTAATTGTGGTAAGCGTTATTACTTTATCTGAGGATTTTAGCTTCATAGCTATTACTCCGTCAGAAGCTCTGGTTTTGAAGCATCTTACAGCATTAACAGGGAACCTGATTGCTTTGCCAAGCTGCGTTGCAAGCAATATATGGTCATCCTCTCTGCAGATGCTAACACCTATTAAAGAGTCACTCTCATCAAGCTTTACAGCTATTTTGCCATTGGATGGTATATAGACGAAGTCTGTGAGTTTATTCCTACGTATTTTCCCATTTGATGTAGCGAATATTATCTCATATTGCTCCACTTCTTCGCTAGGCAGTATTAGGATATTTGCTATTTTTTCATTAGGGCTAAGTTGTAGCAAATTTGCTATATGCTTGCCTTTTGTATGGTGGTTCCCTATAGGGATCTTATGTGCTTCTAGCTTATATACTTTACCAAAGTCTGAGAAGAATAATAGGCAGTCATGTGTTGTGCCTATAAACATTTGTGTTACTGTGTCTTTCTCATTCATTGCTATTGAGCTTCTCCCCTTTCCGCCTCTATGCTGCGCTTTGTAAAGTGAGACAGATACTCTTTTTATATAGCCATCTAATGTAACTGTAACGGCTACATCTTCTTTAGGTATTAAGTCTAAGTCACTTTGCTCTATCTGATGGTCCAGAATTTCAGTTTTTCTTTTTACTGTGAATTTTTGTTGTAGAAGTTCTAACTCTTCTTTTACCAGATTTTTTAGTTTTTCAGAATCTTGTAATATGCTGATATAATATTCTATATCTTTAATAAGCTTGTTTAGATCTTCCAATATCTTATTTTTTTCCATATTAGTAAGCCTTTGCAAGCGCATTTCTAATATTGCTTTCGCTTGTACTTCATTTAAGAAACATTCACCAGATTCTGTTAGTGGGTTTATTTCTAATAACCGGGTATAATGCTCAATTTCAGCATTATGCCATGGCTTCTCAATAAGCCGTTGTTTTGCTATGTCAGGTGTTTGTGAAGTTTTTATTATTTTTATTACTTCATCTATATTGCTGACTGCTATGTGAAGGCCAAGGAGCACATTTGCTTTATTAGTTGCTTGGTTTTTTAGATATAAAGTCCTTTTATATACAACTTCTTTTCTGAAGTTAACAAATGCAGAGACTATGTCTTTTAGGCTCATAAGTTTTGGCACGCCGTTATCTAGCGCCAGGGTGTTTATTCCAAAGCTTGTCTGCAAAGATGTATAGCTATAGAGCTGTTTTAATATTACCTCTGCTATTGCATCTTTCCTTACCTCTATTACAACTCTTATGCCATCTTTATCTGACTCATCCCTTAGGTCTGTTATTCCTTCTATTTTCTTTTCCCTTACAAGGCTGGCAATTTTCTCTATCATTTTAGATTTATTGACCATGTAAGGTATTTCGGAGATGATAATGCTACTTTTAGAATTTTTCTCTTCTACTACTTCAGCTACGCCCCTTACTTGTATAATGCCTCTGCCTGTTTTATATGCATTATGAAGAGCTGGGATGTTAAGAATCTGCCCCCCGGTGGGGAAGTCAGGGCCTTTTATGATTTCTATCATTTCCTCTATTTCCATCTCTGGCTTGTCTATGTATTTGCAGCATAGATCAATCACCTCAGAGGTATTATGAGGAGGGATGTTTGTTGCCATACCAACTGCAATACCACCGGAGCCATTTATAAGCAGGTTAGGAAGAAGTGTTGGCAGAACAGTAGGTTCGCTTTCTGTATTGTCATAATTTGACTGGAATAACACAGTCTGCTTATCTATATCTTCAAGGAAGTGAGCTGTAATTTTGGAGAGCTTACATTCCGTGTACCTCATATGCGCTGGTGAATCCCCATCTACAGAGCCGAAGTTACCTTGGCCATCTATCAGTGGCATTCTAAGTGAGAATTCTTGCGCCATACGCACTAATGCATCATAAACTACTGTGTCTCCATGTGGGTGATATTTACCTATCACGTCCCCCACCACGCGCGCAGATTTCCTATGTTGTTTATTGTAATGGAATCCGGATTCATACATGGAATATAGGATCCTTCTATGTACTGGCTTAAGGCCATCTCTTACATCAGGCAATGCGCGGCTTACTATGACGCTCATCGCGTAATCCAAATAAGAATTCTTCATCTCATCAGAGATGTCTACATGTGATATATGGTTTTGCATATCCTAATTAACACAGAAATAACGCCAATTATAACATAAAGATGGCATAATGTATAAAATTACTTATTTGCCTTAGGGGGTTATAAGGAAAGGCTGGTAGTGGTTATCTTGGTAATTGCTTTTACTCAAGGCATTCTTCCATGGCAACTCCTGCTAGTTCTATCTCAAATACCGAATTAATTACTTCATATATATATAACGTTCTGGTATATGTAGTTCTAATGGATTTCTTTGTAATTCTTCTTGTAGCATATGTAGAAGGGATGCTTTTAGGAAAGGGGGCCAATTTGGGTCTCTTGATAAATCATAGGGCGTATTTTCTAATATATCTTTAGCTTCTTCTGTGGACATCCTCAATTCTCTACTAGCTGCTTCTTGTGCGGGGGCGGTTTCTGTATCTTGTGTTTTCCTTTCTAAGCCTAGTACAGTCTTTGCGCAGAAGTATTTAGGGTCAGTTTTTTCAAGGGCTGAGTCATGTATATTGTATCCTAGATTCATTATTTTTAATTCTTGCGTGTCACTTAAATTTCTGTCAGATGGCTTTAGAGTTTTGCTTATAGCTAGGTATTGTTGAGCTTCTTGCAATGACTCTGCGCTCACTGTGAGCTTTATGTGATAAAGTTATTGGCTAATATTGATTAATAATAACAAATTTTCTATGCTATAACAAGATTCTTGTTTGTTGTAATAGAATCCTGACTTATATATAGAATTTCTCTATTGTGCTTAAGGTTCATAACGTTCATTGCACATAATCTAAATAAGAATTACTTAACTGGCTCTATGGCATATGATAACTTATCAGTTAATTCTGAGTAATAATGAAAGATATTATTTTTAAGGATATGATCTAGATATAAGAAAGGCTGTTTAGTAACTTTTCTTATATCTTTTATCATGTTTGAGGCTTTGTAGCTACATCAAATGTGAGGCCATAAGCTTAGCTTAAGCAGCTTCAGCTAAGGCTGTATCTCAAATGCTTACATCGCCCATAAGAGGTTGCAACCCATCTGCTACTTTATCTATATGTTCATAAGTTTCTTCTGTGGCAGTAAACTCCCCTTCAATTTCACCATTTAGAATTACATTGAGGAATACAACAAATTTGCTTAGATTAGATTTAAAATCCATCCCTAATTTATCTATAAATACTTTCCATAATTTTTGAATACCAAAGCCTTTATGGTCTGTTGTTGTAACTTCAAGCTCAGGTTCTTCTTTAACTACTACTTTAAATGTTGCAAGTTTTGCAGAGCTTGCATCTTTAGGGGTAAATCTAAAATCCTTTAAATGCGGGAAAAATCCTTTTTCTAATGATTGAAGAAATTCTGTTGCAGCTATTTTGCCTATATACTGAGTTGCAACCATGAAATGAGGATATGGAGTTGCCTGTTTATGAGCAATGGCTTCATTTAATATCTTAAATGTTGCTATTTGCGCATCTGTTATTTTCTCGCCTTTGCTTACATCTACATTAAACATTAAAACTTCGCTGTTAGCGTCTGTTATTGCATCTTCAATTAATTTTCCTGAAGCTAGTTTTCCGCCTCCTAATGCCCATATTCTCTGCCCGCATGTAGAGTGAGCAGTGATAGAGAGCCATCTATATGTATGCTAGCAGTTATAGACAGGCCATTGTATCTTAATATAGCTATTGATGATGATAATTCTGCTATTTTTGTATCAGTGGCATCTATGAACTCTTTATATGCGAGTATATCACCTGCATATTCTAGTTTATATTGCTTACGTAAGTCTGCTTATATTGCCTCTATTTCTTCATTTGTTTTAGGTAGCTCTTGTCTCCTTGCAACATATGAGCTGTCTAAGAAGCTTACTACTAAGGCTTTTTTGCATGCTTATCTTTATCTGCAATCGGTGCTGTATATATTACTCTGCCTGCTAGTGCTGATTCAGCTTCTGTGATGAAGCCATGGAGCTTTTCCTGTGTTGCGGTGTCACTAACCATATCTCTGGCTTGTTTTAGATGCTCGATAGATATTTGATTGCTAGGTATCTTGCTTAATTCGCCAGTTTTGTCTTCAATTGTTAATTTAGTCCATAATACTAATAGATCATTATCTATTCTTGATACAATAGATTTCCCTTCTTTTCGTGATACTTTGTGCCCTGCTGCTTCTGCTGCATATGATCTTTCTAAATCTGCTTGAGTTAGTGATTTATTTGGCATGTTAAATATAGATTAGTTAATCTATATTAATAATATAGTATATAGCATTAAACAATCCTAAACATAAAAGATAAAATGCATTTTTACTATTTTGTAAGTGAAGATTCTCTTTTTACCTTGCTTGTAAGAAATGTAATAAAAACAGGTTATTTCTTTGCTATAGCAAATTCTGATGTAGCATTATTATCAGTAAAGACTATTAATCCTTGGTTAAGTTGTTTAAATTTTTCTGCTTGCTTCTTTTTTAATATAGCAGCATATACTATATTTTTGTTTTAATGATTCTGTTATGCTTATAGCATAGTCTACATAAAATGGCTACATATCACTTGAACCAAGTTTAATAGAGCTATTATAAATTTAGTGCTTACATGTTTTAAACAAAATTTATAGATTAATAGTAATTTTATACGATCTATTCTATATTATTGTATATCTTAGCTCATATAAAATTACTATATATCAATAGAATATCCTTATTCATATTCTTTCGGGTCTAAACAAGATTAAACAAAAATGATCTTTATGGGCAAATCATTAAGGAAAAGATATATCTGTGATGCTACTGACTTTTTTCAAGATTACTCTATGCAGTCTTTTTATACGGTATTATCTATATATTATTTTTAGCACCAATATGAAAGCAATGATTCAATAATATATGTTTTTAAAGCATATTAGATATACTTAAGCATCAGGACTATAAATTACCCTAATGCTTTTTAGAGGTATTGCATAAACCAATATGAATATAGGTCTGTATATTATTTACTAGCTTCCTCAGCTTTTTTCTTAGGTTTTGCAGCAGAAGCTTGAATAGATTCCTTCATTTTATTCACGATTTTTTCAGGAACGCTTACGCCAGCATTGCTAATTAGTCTGTAAGCAGTTTTAGTGGGCTGCGCGCCTTTAGAAAGCCAATAATCTACTCTGTCTTTCTTAATAACAGATTTTTTATCTTTATCTGCTATTAATGGATTATATGTGCCTAATTTTTCCAAAAACTTTCCATCTCTAGGTGCTGTAGCTGTAGCTGCGATCAATCTATAAAAAGGCTTTTTCTTGCATCCGCCTCTTGCGAGTCTTATCTTTATCATATTAATATATCAGAATTGTTTTATGACATCTTTTTTTCAACAAACTCAACATGCTTTCTAAGCTTTGGGTCATATTTCTTCAAAGAAAGCTTTGTTGCTAAGCTTTTGGGGTTACGCTTTTTTACGAAGAAAACCCCTGTTCCTGCGCTGCTTACTAACTTTACTAAAAGTTTTTTATTCTTCTTTTTTACAGACACTCCTAAATCATTTTATTTTTTTAATATTCTAAGCCTATATAGTTATTTTAGCAAGATAATTAATCTAAAATTTTTAAATCAGCCTTTTTGGCGACATCTTCCATAAGCTGATTAGCAAATTTTGCTTGCAGCTGTTTTTTAATAGAATTCTTAGCTTCATCAAAAGAGGGTATTTTAACCTTTCTTTTATCATTAACATATAGGATGTGGTATCCAGCTTCAGTTTTAATAGGCTTAGAAAATTGCCCTATCTTTAACTGGTCTATATCATTTTCTAAAATTGGTATATCAGATGGCACTACATACCCTATGTTACCATTCATTCCTTTATTTCCGTTTTCTTTAGATTGTTTTTCTGCTAAATCTGCAAATTTAGCGCCCTTATTTAATTTTGCTTCAATTGCTTTTGCTGCTGCTTCAGATTTTACAAAAATTTGAGAAATATTTACTTCCTCTTTTCCTAAAAGCTTTTCTTTTTCTTTCTCATATTCCTTCTTTATAAGCTCTTGAGATATTTTACTATTCAAATATTTTTCTATGTATATTTGCATTGCAAGCTCCTGCTTGATATCTTTTAATTTTTGATTAAAAAGATCAGAGCTCTCTATTTTTGCATCTTTAGCAGCTTTTACTAGCAAAGTTTTATTTGCATAAGCTTTTATAGCTTCTTCTTGCATGTTTTTTGGTAGTTCCTTAAAAGTTTTGCCAGATAGAAACTGCTCAGAATTCGGCATAGCTTTTAACATGGACATAACATTTTGCTCTGTAATTTTGCCTCCCTTATATGTAGCTACAGTAACATCTGAAGCAAAAACACTTCCAGCAAAAGTAAGCGTAGAAGCTAATAAAAAACATTTAATTTTCATAGTCTAACTTTTTAAAATCATCTCTATAATGTATACTGCTATGAAAGTAATAAGTCAACATAAAATTTTATGAATTTCCTTACAAGAATATTTGGCAATTCTAACGAGAGATTAGTTAAGAAGCTATTAAAACAAGTGGGTAAAATAAACCAGCTTGAACAGGAAATATCTCAAATTGAAGATATGCCATCTAAGACTTCTGAATTAATAGAGAAAGTAAAAAATGGAGAAGATGTAACAAATGTAGCCTTTGCATTGGTAAGAGAGGCTGGGAAAAGGGCATTAGGAATGCGGCATTTTGATGAG
>JAUIKA010000101.1 GCA_030430995.1 Alphaproteobacteria bacterium | reverse complement strand
ACATAGGCTATAAATGCGGGTATGGCGGAATTGGTAGACGCGCAAGATTGAGGGTCTTGTTCTGAGTGATCAGATTGGAAGTTCAAGTCTTCTTACCCGCACCAAAAATTAAATAAGCTTTGCCCCTGTGGTGGAATTGGTAGACGCGGTAGACTCAAAATCTTCTGCTCCTTGGAGCGTGCTGGTTCAAATCCGGCCAGGGGTACCATATAAATGGTAATAGATTGATTAAATCTCTACCATTTTTTCTCTATTTATAATATAATTCGGGAGGTTTTTTTATTAGTTTATATGGTATCTATTATAAATGCTATTATTCCAATATTTCTGAGCTTATTTTTGGGCGCTGTAATAAGGAAAAAATGGCTTAAATCAGATGACTTCTGGCATAATCTAGAGCAGCTATCTTTTTATGTCTTACTACCAGCGACTATATTCATTAATATATCGGAGTCTGATTTAAATTTCAAAGAACAGTTTCTAGTTATATTGGCTTTATTTATAGCAGGAATAATAGCGGTTATGCTTTTGTTCTTATATAAAATAAAATTTAATGTATCTGGCCCTACTTTTACTTCAATGATGCAAGGTACTATTAGAAGTAATAATTTCATTACTTTCGGTGTTGGTGGGATAATATTTGGGCAAAAAAGTATTGGAATGGGTACCATAGCAATTATCACTGCTTATATGTCTATAATAGCTAATGTTGCTTCAATTATAGCATTGTCATTTTATGGGCAAGATAGTAAAGATAAAGCAAGTATAAAATATGCCCTCAAAGGGATAATTACTAACCCCACGATAATAGCAACAGTATTAGGCTGCTGTATAAATTTTATTGATGTATCTGTGCCTAAACCAATATCTATATTTTTAACAAAATTAGGAGCATCATCTTTTATTATTGGGGTGATGATAGTAGGAGCAAGGCTGAATTTTGACTTTAAAGAAACAAAGATATCAGAAATTTCTGTAACTATAATATCTAAGCTATTTTTATATCCTACTATTAGTTCTGTAATATTAAGCATGATGAATATTACTAATATAGAAAAACAGGCAGCAATATTATTTGCTTGTATACCTCCATCTATCTCATCTTATATGCTAGCAAAGAAAATGGGGGGAGATTCAGACACTATGTCTGCGGTAATTACTATAAGTACAGTATTATCACTAGTATCTTTATGGGTATTTATGTCAATGATTTAATAAAATAAATAATAATAATAATGAAAAAATATCAAGAAGCTTTAAAATATCATGCTAGAAAACCATATGGTAAACTATCTGTAATACCTACAAAGCCTTTAATAACACAAGAAGATTTATCACTAGCATATTCTCCTGGCGTGGCTGGGCCATGCCTAGAAATAGCAGAGAATCCGGATAAAGTATATGAATATACATCCAAAGGCAATATGGTAGCTATATTATCTAATGGTACATCAGTATTGGGCATTGGCAATATAGGGCCTTCTGCTTCAAAGCCGGTGATGGAAGGCAAGGCTGCCCTATTCCATGCTTTTGCAGATATTAATGCTATAGATGTTGAGATAGATGAAACAGACCCGGAAAATTTTGTAGAAATAGCAAAGAAAATTGGCAACACTTGGGGTGGCATCAATCTTGAAGATATAAAAGCTCCAGAATGTTTTATAATAGAACAGAAGCTACAAGAAGCACTTGATATTCCTGTGTTTCATGATGACCAACATGGAACCGCTATAATCTCCTTAGCTGCTCTTATGAATGCATGTGAGATAACAGGTAGAGATATGAGGAAAGTTAAAGTAGTAATAAATGGAGCCGGTGCTGCTGGGATTGCGTGTGCGGAGATATTAAAATCATCAGGTGTAGAAGAAATTATATTATGTGACAGCAAAGGAGTTATAAATACAGATAGGCAAGATTTAAACCAGTGGAAACAAAAACACGCTATTGTCACCAAGGACAAAGCATTATCAGATGCAGTCAAGGGTGCGGATGTATTTATAGGAGTTTCTGTAAAAGATGCATTAACAGAAGAAATGCTGAAGTCTATGTCAGATAAACCTATTATATTTGCATTAGCAAATCCAGACCCAGAAATATTACCAAATATTGGTCTGAAATATGTTCCAGATGGGATATTTGCTACTGGAAGATCTGATTATCCAAACCAAGTAAATAACGTTCTCGGGTTCCCTTTCTTATTCAGAGGAGCATTGGACGTTAGAGCAACAAAGATAAATCAAGAAATGAAAATTGCTGCTGCATATGCAATAGCAGATCTTGCAAAGAAAGATGTACCTGAAGAAATACGCAAAGCATATGGCAAAAACCATATAGAATATGGGCCAAATTATATTATACCTAAACCTTTTGATAAAAGACTAAAAGATTTTGTATCTTCAGCTGTATCTGTAGCAGCAAGAAAAACAGGAGTAGCAAGGATTTAAATATAATATGTTTGCAAAATCTATATCTAGATTAGCTACTGTGCAGGCCATATACCAATATTTAATGCTTGAGTATAAAAGCCCTGAAAAAGTTTATTCTGATATAGAGAAATATTATGAGGATGACTTTGCAGCAGATGGTATTGATTGTAAAGAGCCAATAAATATTAGTTTTTTTAAGGAGCTATTCGAGGAATGGCTAGAGAATAAAGAAAAAATAGATGGGATAATTTTAGATATAGTATTTAATAAAGAT
>JAUIKA010000100.1 GCA_030430995.1 Alphaproteobacteria bacterium | reverse complement strand
ACAAGAAAAGAGGCTTGAAGAAGCCTCTAAGCAGCCCATCATAACAGTAAAAGGTGAAGATATAGATCCGTATGCGTTAGAATATAGCAAGATTTACTTCTCTCATGTATTTAGTAATATTAAAGAATATGTATCTAACAGCATAGAATACATAAAGCAACCTTTGAGGCCAGAAGAAAATTTTACTGAAGAAGAGTTGGTAGCGGTACAAAAATATATGGATCAAGAAATAGATCCTGATGTGCCAATAACATTTCAAAGTGATTTAGAAAGAAAGGGATATAGAGCTTTTGTTGAATCCTCAAAAAGGGGTGTTGACAGAATTGCTGGCACAATTCCTGAGTTGTTATATAACTTACCAGGCGGTGCTCATGCGAAATCTGTTGTAGAGGCATCTTTTGTAAAAACATATCAGAATATAGAAGAAGCCTATCATAAAGTAACTAAGCCAGAAGAAGGAATGGATAATATCATTCTAGATGAGGAGATGGGTTTAACAATGGGTGAGCATAAAAAAGCTATTAAGACTCTGCCTAAAGTGGGGAAATGGGTGTTTGAGAATGTACCAGAAGTTAGTCTTACATTAGATGTTCTTGCGATGAAAAACATTCTATCTACTGGCTCTGCTGAGCAGATAGTAAAAATTGAGAAAAGCATTGCCAAGCTGCCAAAGAACAGTCAGATAGTAAAAAACTGGAAGTTTGCTAAGACTCATCAAAAGGAGTCATATGCATTAGTAGATGAAGTACAAAAGATAATGAAAGAAAATGGTTACAATAATGGTATCAGTAAAGTAAAATTACAAGAGATTAAACAGAATAGCTTCAAATATTATACAGGAGAAAAATCAGTAGGGTTTCTGCAGCAGACGGGGCACCCAAGCCATGGGCAAGCTATCAAGGTAATAAGGGATAAATACTTAAAAGATCCAAATGTAGCGGCTGTATATACAGACCAAGGGATTAATAAAATATTGGGTAGAAATTTTAATACCAACTATAGGCCAGACGTGACAGTTATCTACAAGGATGGTAGAATCAAGTTTATTGAGGTGATGAGCAGTAGCCAGAAAGAGAAGACGTTTACAGGAAAAGGAAAGAAATTTGATATGATGAAAAAAGATCTTAAAGCAGTGGGTATTACAGAAGAAATGCAGGGAAAGTTTACTTATGAAGTAATAGAAGATCCTGAGTGGTATATAAAAATAAATAAAAAATAGTTATGCAAAGTATAAGATTACAAATGAATAATGCTAAATATCCCTTCCATGAATACCATCATGCAATATCAATACATTTCCCGAAAGAGGAGCCCAGCACAGGTTGCAAAGATTTAGTAGATTATTTCTATAAGAAATTAGCAGAATTTGATCTGGTTTTTAATGGTGGATCTTTATATATAAAAGAAACCAGAAAATGGAGACAAGTTTGGAGTGAGCGTGGGGCAAAAAAGATATATAACGAATTAAGTAATGGTAAATGGGATGACTTAGATTTTTCTTGTTATAGTGAGGAAGCTAGGAAAAATAAAATAGCAAGATGTTATATTTCAGAATTAGATATTGGTAATGGAGCTACATTTTCAATAGATGACAAAATACTGTCATATAATTTTGATTGGTTCATTGGCATAATGAAAGAGATATATAAATATACTGCCTGTCAATATGGATATTACTTCCATTGGCCTCTTACAGGTGGGCCAAGCAGCTATGCCGCAGGATACGACTACGCTTCACAGACCATCAGAGAGATAGAGATTAATCAGAAATGGCAAGAAGCTTTAAATATGATGGGAGAGATAAGAAAAAGCCAAAAGAAACTGCTTACCTATATCCGCGATATATATAAGATCAATATCCTTAGCCCTCATCAGCTCGGTAGAGAAGTTTTCCCTGGCCTCACATTGAAGCAATGGATTGAAGCTGGTGGTAAAAGCTTGCTGAGCTCTACCCCAGAGCGCGGAGAGCTTCTGCCATTCGCTGGTGATATGCTCTGTTGGAGCGTCACGGAAGAGAAGACCCGCAAGAATATTAAAAAGATATTAGAACCCACAGGCATAATAATCTGCACAGATAAATATAACCATGGCTTTATCCAGGATAAAAGAGAGTTCAAAGATTTCGATGGAAATTCATAGATTATGACATAAAGGGATATATAGACTAAAAAAAAGTAAAATGAAAGCAAAAGAAATAGAAGATTTTGAAGAACAATCAGCATTAGAAGATGAATCTGCTTTTATTCTATATATATAACATTACCAAGATGAGTATCCTGCATCAAGTCAGCTGTTATATGCACTAAATTCATTGCATATTATATATAGTAAGAAAGATTATGAATATGCATTGAATAGAAAATTAGCTTCTTTAAAAGACTGTGATTTTCCATTTTTAGATAGAGTTTATGCTAGGTTGTTTTTATTTCAAGATCGTACATATTATGATATGCTGCGGGATATGGAAGATAAAATCAATTTTATAAATGATATTCTTGCAGAAGGAAAAGAAATTCTAACATTAGAACCCTTTACTTGGCAATGGATGAGGGATGCATCTTTGATTAGTCTAAGTAATTATAAACCAGATATTGATGATGAAGAGATAAAATGGAAATTGTTTTTCAAGGAAGCGCTGAAAATATTTAAAAAATGCTGTCAGGTTAACTTCAAAGATATATAGGGTTCTTCTTATATATATAACTCTATGATTGCACAGCGGGTAGAATATGCATTAAAAAAGCAAGATAGAGCAGGAATTTCATGATGCTATATTATCCCATAGGCAAGATTTTATAACTGGCATAATAGAGTCACCTATAAATT
>JAUIKA010000011.1 GCA_030430995.1 Alphaproteobacteria bacterium | reverse complement strand
CAGGGCTTTTCAAAGGTGGAAAGGGGAGGTAGATGAGATCCATTTTACAATTCATAATGGCATTTATATTTATATCTCAAGCATATGCTAACATAAAAGAGGAGCTATTTAACTTTATAGGGCAGGGCAGAGAATGGTGCATAGAAGGCGCTTGTGTTATAACCGTAATTTCCTCTTGGTGTCCATATTGCCATAAAGAATATTATTGGCTTTGTGAGCTAAAGAAGCAATATCCTAATTTACCCATTTTTGCTATTTTATATAAAGATAAGGCTTCTAACCTAGATGTTCTATATGCAGGAAGGCAAAATATATTTCAAGAGGTTATATCTGGATTCACTGCAGAAGCAATAAGAGAAACGCTTAATATAAGCACAATACCGAGGACATATATAATATATAAGTCAGAGCTTATATTGCAGCTAAGTAGCTCTATTAACAGTAGCAGTTATAATGGCCTTATTATGCCAACCCTTAGAGCAAAGATGCAAAACTAGTTATTTTCTAATAATTGATCTTTAAGTCTATCACTTTCATGATTCTTATCAAATACATCTTTAATTCTATCACTTTCATGATTCTTATCAAATACATCTTTAATTCCCCGGAATAATTTATTTAGCGCAGTAGAAAAATAATTATAATACCCATCATTTTTGTTTAAATTGTTTTTTTTAATTCCTAGTGCAAAGTTTAATTCTTCTTCTTCTAGATCAAAGATATATTTATATTCATTAAAGATGTCTCTAATTTCTTTTAGGCGCTTCTCCTGATTTTCTTTGCCAGGTTTGTAAAGGCTGTTTTTATTGCTGCAATTGGCACTACTCCCTTTGTTTTCTGTGCCATAATAATTCTTTGCTACTGTATAGAATATAGCTTTATGCTGAGATTTTTCTATAACTTTATATTTGTCAGATAAAGCTGTTACAAATTCAGTAATTTCTTCTTCTTCGAGTATTTCTGGGGTTGCTTCTTCTGGTTTTGCGATATTAGTATTGCCTATTCTTATTCCAGATGTATATTTTGTGCTATCCCAAAGTTGTTGTTTTTCTTCTAATACTTTATGACAACCAAACAAATATTCGCGCATAATTTCTTTTTCAAATAAAGTATATTTACTACGATTCTGTATTTTGGTCATTACATTTGTAAATACATGGTCCTCTGGTAAGGACTCTATGAATTTGTTTCCTATTTTTTCTTGTTGTTCAACTTGTTTTTTAATTTGCTCTGTGGTTTTTAATGAGTTATATGCTTTTTCTATACGTGCTTTGGCAGATTTTTTTGGCTCTGAGAATAGCTTTTTTGTAGCTTCTTCTTGCAAATTATCAGGTTTGGTATATCCAAAATCTTCATTTTCTATGATTCCTGTGTCATCTTCCATTATATCATATGGTTTAATGGTTTCCATATTGTTGCTTTCTTCTAGTGTGTCATCCTCTCCTGGTTCCTGTATACCTGTTACCTCTGATCTTTCATTTTTATTTATTTCTTTTGCTGCTGATATAAAAATTTTATTATGATAAACATTATCAATAATGTTATGTGCTTCAATTATAGCTTCATCAATTTCGCCTTGTTTTAGAGCATTGGTTATATTCTCTACTTCATTTTCTAATCCTAATTTTTCTAAATATTTATTGAACAAGCTTTTTTCTATGTCATCTAATTCCTCCTGTTTGAATATTTTTCTACATATTTGTTTGAAGTTAGTAGGGTTCAATTTGTCTAATGCCCCTTCCACCTGAATTTGGATTTCTTTCTGCTGTGGTTTTGCTTTATCATTTGCCCTTGTTCTTATGCCGGAATAGCAATCAGTTCTTGCGAGGAACATTGCTTCATATATCTCTATATATCTTTCAGCAGCTCGTTTATATTGGCTTGTTGTATGTGATTTGCTGAAAAATTGGTCAGCTTTTCTTACTTCAGATGTTAAATAGCTATTATTTTTCCTTCTTAAAGCTGTATGTATAGCGCCCCTCATTAGACTTGCGGACTGCTGAGGGTTGTGGCGGTATAGCCTTATAGCTCTTTGATAACTTGATATGTGGTTAGTTGTTGTGATGCCACTAGTGTTAATGCTTGAAACTATTGCCATGGTTACCTCTAGAAACTATTTTAGAGAATTTTAATATATAAATTTTACTTTGTCTATCTATTTTTTTATTTGTTATATATGGTAGATTTAGTATAGCTGGTTATATTATTGATTTTCTATAGTATGCATACAGATTTCTTTATTAATAAATAGGTAGAGTAATGCTGTAGCTAAATTTAGTAAGATATTGACAACCAGATGTTGGGCGCCTTTCATAATATATTTATTGGCTGCCTAATATCAATATATTGAGCCGCTAGGCTATATAGCCTAATCAATATAAAATAGTTATGAACCATATACCTGCTATAAAGTAGCGTGATGCCCGGAGGCATCACTATGTCTATACTTAAATGCCATTTTTTAATCAGAATCTAGAGTTACTATTTTATATTGGCTCTGCTATAAGTCTTTGCTTCTATATTTAGATTTTTATTGATAGCATTATATGCCTGCGTTTTCAGAATATTCTCTGATTTTAGTTTGTGGTGACTAGCTAGTAGCCTTTGCCTTTTAAAGGAAACATCTCTTTATAAATATGATTATATATGGCTTCCTTGGGGGTTTTATTATAGATATTAACTGGTATGTATATGCTTTTATAGGATAGCTTATTTAAGCTGTCAGATTGAATACATTGTATAAAATATTTTGTAAGTTGTAATAAACTTCTGCTATCTAGCCATGTTTTTTAAGATGCAATCTATACATTAAATCTAAAGTGAACAACATCTGAATTCTCAATGGTATAATCCTTACCCTCTATCCTGAGTTTTCCTGCTTCACGGGCTCCTGCCTCTCCTTTATATTCTATGTAATCATCATATGATATTACTTCTGCTTTTATGAAGCCTTTTTCAAAATCTGTATGTATGACTCCTGCTGCTACGGGTGCTTTTGAGCCCTTTTTAATCGCCCAGCTTCTTGCTTCTTTGGGGCCTGCTGTGAAGTAGCTATGTAGACCAAGAAGTTCATAACTCGCTAATATTATTTTCTCTAGCCCTGATTGCTTTATTCCTAAATCACTCATAAATATTTTTTTATCCTCTGCATCCATATCAGATATCTCTGCTTCAATCTGTGCGCATATACGCATTGTGGAGCCAGGGAATGTAGTTTCCACCGCCCTGCTATGTGCATTTCCTCTTTCTAGGTCATTCTCATCCATATTGCATATATATAAGCATGGCTTTGCAGTAAGTAGGCCAAATCTCTTCATAACTCTTTTATTTTCATTCAGTGTACCAACTGAAGAGGCGTATTTCCCATCACTAAGGGCTTTGATTACTAACTGAGCGATTTCAAATTCTTCTATTGCCGCTTTATTACCTCTTTTTGCTTCTTTTTCTATTTTGATTATCATTTTCTCCATAGAGGATAAATCTGCTAATACTAACTCCATTGATATAATTTCTAGATCTTCCAAAGGGGCAACTTTGTTATTTACATGGGTTATATTGCTATCTTCAAAGCACCTAAGCACATGTATAATAGCATCCACTTCCCTTATATGCCCTAAGAATTTATTACCAAGGCCTTCTCCGCTGCTTGCGCCTTTAACAAGCCCGGCTATATCTACAAATTCAATAAAAGAAGGGATTATTTCTTTTGACCCCGCTATTTCTGCTATTTTAATCAGCTTAGCGCTAGGTACTGCAACCCTGCTATTATTTGGCTCTATAGTACAAAAAGGGTAATTGGCAGAAGCTGCTTTAGCGCTAGAGCTAACGGCATTAAAAAAGGTGGATTTTCCTACATTGGGCAACCCTACTATTCCACATTTAATAGACATTATATTATTTTATTAGATAAACTTGCATTAACAAATGACTTCAAGCCTCCATCTAGTACAGACTCAACATCACTTGTATTATAACCTGTTCTTAAGTCTTTTACCATTCTGTAAGGGTGCAAAACATAAGAACGTATTTGATGCCCCCAGCCTATATCTGTTTTTTGGCTATGGCTTTGTTGTGCTTTCTCTTGTTTTTTTGTTAATTCTTGCTTATAAAGCTTTGCTTTCAACATCTGCAGAGCTTCTGCTTTATTTTTATGTTGGGAGCGGTTGTTTTGGCATTGTGATACTGTATTTGTAGGTATATGCGTTATGCGCACTGCAGAATCTGTGGTGTTAACATGCTGCCCACCAGCTCCGGATGCACGGTAGGTATCTATTTTAAGGTCTTTTTCTTCTACTATAATGTCAATATCTTCATTTACTTCTGGGTAAATATATGCGCTGGAGAAGCTTGTCATCCTTTTTCCTGCTGAATTAAAAGGGGATATCCTAACAAGCCTATGTATCCCAGATTCAGTCTTCATCCATCCGTAAGCATTATTACCAGTAACTTTTATGCTTGCAGATTTTATTCCTGCTTCTTCCCCAGAGTTTATAGAGATGACTTCTGCTTTAAAGCCCATAATTTGTGCAAAGCGTAGATACATTCTTAGCATCATAGAAGACCAATCATCACTTTCCGTTCCTCCTGCTCCTGAATTTATGTCTATAAAACAATTGTCTTTATCATGGATATCTGTGAATAGGCATTCAATATAAAAATCCTGTGCTTCTTGTTCTATTAATTTTAAAGACTCATATACTTGCTCTTCTATTCCCGGTTCTTCGCATAATACTTCAAGCATTTCTTTATCATCTATATATCTAGAATATAAGTCCTCATATTTATTGATTATATTTTCTAGTCTAGATTTTTCCTTTAGTAGTGCTGCGGATTCTGATATTTTCTCCCAAAACCCTTCCTGGCTAGCTTCTATATTTAGTTTTTCTAAAGATATATATATATTATCCGAGTCAAAGACACCTCTTGCAAGTTGTTAAAACTTCTCCTATTGTTTTTATAACAGTTTTTATTTCGCTCATAGCCTAATTAATTATTGCTAAAATAGATTATATAATATATCATTTTGTTTGTGAAGGAATTGTATTTTTACTTCATTTTCTGTAAATTATTAGGGTATCGCCAAGCGGTAAGGCACCAGGTTTTGATCCTGACATCGGTGGTTCGAATCCACCTACCCTAGCTGTTGTATATAAAGCTCATCTGGTAGTGTAAATACATACATTTTTTTTCATCAATAGATGTATTCCTATTAAAATAGTATAATAATTATTATATAACCAAATTAATTTTTAATAAATGGCAATAACTGACGATAAAAAAATACAAATAAGTGATATTCAAAATAATTTAAACAGTGGTAAAAATAAATCTCATCAGGCAAAATATGACAATATTCCTAAAATACCTAAAGTAAACAATATTATCAATAGAGATAAAAAAAGAAATAAAAAGATAGGTAAGGGGTATTTACATACTAGATAGTATGGAAGTCTTATCTCCTCTATTCTTATATTATAAGAGTTAGGTATGTAAATAAAAACTTGTAGCATGTTAGCCTTTAAGGTATAATTTTGGTCACAGTGGCGAGGTAGCTCAGGTGGTTAGAGCGGCGGGATCATAATCCGTAGGTCGGGGGTTCAAATCCCTCTCTCGCTATTTTTTATGTTAATTATGAAAGCCAGATATTACTTTTTTTTACTTATTTGTCTCTACAATATCTCATATTCAGATAGCTGCAATGTTAGAATATTGGATAAAATCGTAGGAAAGTCCAGTTTACATAGAGCTAATGGTAATTTCAAACTTAATAATCTTGATATTAATTTTAGTAAATGCGTTTTTTCTAAAGAAAGTTATTGGTGCTATATGTCTATTAAAGAAAATAAAAGATTAATTTTTAGAAGATGGATTAATTCTAAGGAGATATCAATAAATAATTTTCAGCACCCTAGGTACAATATATTCTTGGTATCTTGTAGCGCGGGTTAATATATTTATCTATTTTTAGCTTTAGCATAGGCATTGTTATATAAAGAAATCAATAGTATTTGAGTTATTAACCGTAGTATAATATTCTTATATTAACTAAGTTTTGTAAAACATATGGCAGTAGCTAGAATATGCTATCATAGAGGTGATTATTACCTGCAAGTACATGCTGAAGTGCAAGATAGTGATGGTGGAGAAATTAATAGGATAGAGAGGACTTTCTTTATTAATGAGTAAATGGTGGACTCCATAAATCAAGCTGAACAGCATGGAATTTTATCTGTTGAAGATTTTGTATATACCATTAGGGATAGGCCAGGTGAAGAGCCATTTTTATTTCGCTTATCTTATACGAGATATGGGGAAGTAGAAACTCTATCCATACCATCTTTTGCTCTCCCATTGAGTATTAGTATGTGTGTGCATAATGGGGAATTGGTTAAAGTTGAAAATCTATATCCTAACGTTGCTTAAGGGGCTGTAATACTATGTGTAGCTGGAACAGAAAATACCGCAAATCCAGTTATATATGATGTGTCTAATGTAGGAGTAGAAGTGGAGTGTAGTGGCCGTCAATTCTATGTTGAGGATATTATATAACTGGTATAGTTTTAGTGCATAAATATAAAGTGATGTAGTGATAGATATTTATTACTATATTTTAATTTCATAGGCCTATAAAATGCCCATATTTATCTAGCCTATAGATAAATTTTATTTTCAATAGGCTTGATAGTTGCTTTAAGTTATGATTTTTGGATTTCTTTATCTCCTATCCACAGCCATGTTTATTTTAATAATAATAGAATGTTAGAATAATATTCTATATTAATTTTGCATTATGCTTCCATTTCCCTGTTTTATATCTTAAAGAAAAAACTAAGCAGTTTAGCACTGCAAAATATGCTCCTATGGATAAAGGTGAAATATCTAATTTAATAAATCTTACTAATATATAAGTCAATAACACTACTCCCCATGTAATTAAGATATTGGTAACCATTATAAATTTCGTACTACCAGCAGAAGTAAAAATACCAGCTATGACCCATACTGCCCCATCTGCCAATAGATATAACCATATATATGGAAGTACTAAATATAGATTTTCATGGTGGGTAATATTAAATATTATATATATGTATTTATGCCCTAATATCAATATTATACCAATAAGAATTGTAACAGCTATATGAAAGCTAATGCCAGATTTTAATAATAAAGAGATTTCTTTTACTTTTTTAGCCCCTATTAAGTTAGCGCTAATTGCTATTATTGCTTTCTGCAATCCATCTGAGAAGAAGGCGAATAATATAAATATATTAGTACCAAGATTATAAGAGGTAATATGAGCATAGCTAAGTGATGCCCAAAAATATCCAATAAAAGTATGAGATGCTATTTCTGCCCCATGGCCTATTGCATTAGGAAGCCCTATTTTTATAGATTCAAAAAATATGCTTTTGTCCCATGTTATTTTACCTGAATTATATTGGCTTCTGTTTTTACTAGATAAGAAAGTTAGCATTAAAATAAGAAACTGAATGAGCCCTCCTATGGATGTTGCGATTGCAGAGCCTTTAATGCCCATAGCGGGTATGGTGTTTTTATATCCAAAAACTAGTATAATATTAAGTGTTAGGTTTACTATATTACCTATTATTGCTGCTGTTGTAATTATTTTTGTTTTAGATATAGCAGCAAAAAAACCGGAGAGGGCTGCTATCAGGGCCATTACAGGTGAATATATCATCATAATCCTAAAATATATTTCCCCTCCTGCTTCTATTATAGATTTTGGAATCAGAAAATTTCCTCCGAATAACCCTATAGGCCATAGAATAAAAGATGAAAACAGGGAGAAATATATCATCTGCCATATTGGCAAGCTAACCTTGCTATATTCTTTAGCTCCATTATATTGCCCAGCTATTACTTCTGATATAGAAGATATAGATATTATAAAAAATGTAAAAGTAAAAAATAACATTCCTGAATATCCAATAGCGTTCATAGCATCAGTGGAATAACGTGCCATCACAAGCCTGTCTACAAAAGCCATTGCATTAGTGGATAAAGCGCTAATTATAAGTGGTGTAGAAATAGATAAAAGATGTTTTATTCCGCCTAGTTTAATATCTTGGCTATGCATGTTAGATATAGTTTATATAGAAGGATATTATCTTAAAAAAGGTACAAAAATGCAAAATAAAATACAATCTTGTATAGTTTTTGTTTTTTTATGTGACCTAGCGGTATTAATATTGTAAATATAATTAAGAGGTGGTGGGCGATAACAGACTTGAACTGCTGACCCCCTCGGTGTAAACGAGATGCTCTACCAACTGAGCTAATCGCCCTCAATGCGGATTAATTATACTATAACCCAGCAATAACTTCTACTACATATTTACTTTTTTGTTTCAGAATATGCTATAAATAATGTTGCAGGGATAATAAAACAAGCTCCAAGCCATGTTGTTTGTGGTGGAACTTCTTGGAATAGTAAATATCCTACAGAAAATGAAATGATAAGTTCAAGATATCTATAAGGTGCAACAGCTGTAGCATCTACTATAGCAAATGACTTAAGAAGACAATATAAAATTAAATTTGAACCTATACCTAAAATTAACATTAATAATAGCTCATGGCATGCAACTGGTTGCCAATATTTTATAGCCATAGGCAAGGAAAGCAATGTTGTTATAATTGCAGAATATAGCATCATAGCTAACATAGTTTCCTTTACTATAAATTTTTTATTTATAATATCTAAGCTCGCAAAAGCTATAGCAGAGAAAAGCATAATAATAATGCCTTTATCTATATTTAAACTTGAAGGGGAAATTATGATAAATATCCCTATGAAGCCTACAATCGTTGCAACCCATCTATACCAATGTATTTTCTCACTTAAGAAAAATATGCCAAGGAGTAATGTAAATAAAGGTATTGTGAAACTCATTACAGTCACATTAGCAAGCTTAGTGATTGTTATTGCATATGTCCATCCTGAAATTCCAAAAAATAATAAAATTCCTCTCACTATTTGTATGGAGATATTAGATGTTTTCAAAGAGTCTTTACTGGACATTAAAATTACAGGAATAAGGCTTATGAGTCCAAAGAAATATCTAAAGAAGGATATCTGGGCACCATGCATATTGCTGCCTGTGTATTTAGAGATAACGTCATTCATGCAGCTGATTACTATGCTTGCTATAAACCAAAATATCCCTACAAAATACGTTTTATTGTTAACCATATGATTTTTAGCCAGAATTCTATCACTTCATATAAACAAAGACAATAGATTTAATATAAGAAAATTTCTTGAAAAGTTCTTTATAAAGGAATAAAGTGGATTCAGAGTTAAAAAACAACAATATTTTATTATGAAAAGAGTAAATAACCATTACAATGGTAAGCATTTTTTTGATCCTTTAAAAGAAGATAAATTCACTAAATTATCTAATAGAATCTCCGCCATGCTAAAATGGCAATTTAGAAATGAAAAACCAATATGGCCTCAGAAGGTAGGGATCAAACATAAGGATATTCCACCTATGCAGATTAAAGATGATTCTCTTAGAGTTTCTAATATAGGCCATGTAACATTCTTATTACAATCCGCAGGTATAAATATTATTACAGACCCTGTATATTCTGAATATGCTAGCCCAGTTTCTTTTGCAGGCCCTAAAAGAGTTATAGAGCCAGGTGTGGAGTTTTTATCTCTTCCAAAAATTGATATTATTTTAATAAGCCATAACCATTATGACCATATGGATCTTGAGACTATAAAAAAGTTATGGTATATGTATAAGCCAAGAATTATCACTCCGCTAGAAAATGCTAGGATCATTAAGAAATATTGCAAAGAGATAGATGTGGAGGAATATGATTGGGGTGATGTTGTAGAAGTTTCTGATAAAATTAAAATTTTTGTTGAGCCTATGCAGCATTGGTCTGCAAGAGGGGTTATGGATTTTAATAAGTCTCTATGGGCTGCATATAATATATCAATGCCATGTGGAAATATATATTTTGTAGGAGATTCGGGCTATAGTAAATATTTTTCTATGGCTAAAGAAAAATTTGGTGCTTTTAAATTGGCGCTCCTTCCCATGGGGGCGTATAAACCCAGATGGATAATGGAGTATTCTCATATGGACCCTTATGAGATGACTTTAGCATCACAAGATTTAGGTAGCCCATATACAATACCCACACATTATGATGTATTTCCTTTAGCAAGTGAAGCTTACGGGGAGGCAGAGAAGTTGTTGGAAGAGGCTAAGGTAAAATTAAAAGCGGAGAATATATTTCCACTAGGGGTAGGGCGCTATGTGGTTATCTGATTATTTGACTCCATATTGATAAGCCAGTTTTTGATTTCTTCTCCAGCAGCATAATTTCCAGTTTCTCCGTTACTTTTTATAACTCTATGGCATGGAATAAGTAATAGTAATGGGTTTTTTGCAATAGCAGAGCCAACAGCTCGGAAGGCTTTTGGGTGGTTAATAAGACTAGCTAAGGAGCTATAATTGGTAGTAGTTGAATATTCAATTTTTGTAAGAGATTGTAAAACTTTCTTTTGAAATGGCGTAACTTCTATAATGTCATACAGAATATCAAAATTTTTTCTCTCGCCATTTAGATATTCATTTATTTGTAATATAAGCTTCTTAAAGATAGGCAAAGTATTATTTAGTTGATATTTGCTGCCTAGGTCAGGGATAATATTCTTTTTGCTAATATTTATTTTAGATACACTATTCCCGCTATGAGAAATTATGGTAATTACGCCAATATTAGTTTTAGTATAACAAAAATAAGCCATAGTAAGTAATATAACATAATAAATATAATTATTTATTAAAAAGATATTGAATATAGCATAATATATTCGTATAATCTTACTGAAGTTCCTCGATAGCTCAGCGGTAGAGCACACGGCTGTTAACCGTGCGGTCGCTGGTTCGAATCCAGCTCGGGGAGCCATATCTTATTGGCTCAGATATAACTTTACTATATTTGTTGCAGCAGATAGAATGTTTCTATTAGTTCCATATTCATTATGTTTAAAATTGCTAGCAAATATAGCCCAGCAGGTGACCAACCAACTGCAATAGCAAAACTTGTGGAAGGTATAAAAACAAATAAACAAAACCAGGTTTTATTAGGTATTACAGGTTCTGGTAAAACATTTACAATGGCTAATGTGATAGAAAGTCTCTCTAGGCCTACATTAATTATGGCACATAATAAAACATTGGCAGCTCAGTTATATAGTGAAATGAAAGAGATATTTCCAGAGAATGCTGTTGAATATTTTGTTTCATATTATGATTATTACCAGCCAGAAGCTTATATACCAAGCACAGATAAATATATAGAAAAAGATGCATCTATTAATGAGCAAATAGATAGAATGCGTCATTCCGCTACAAGGTCATTACTAGAGAGGAGGGACACAATAGTTGTATCTTCAGTTTCATGTATATATGGCATAGGCTCACCAGAGCTTTACTATAATATGACATTCACTGTTGAAATAGGTGAGAGATATGATTTTTCACGGCTATCAAAGCAATTAATATCCCTGCAATATGAAAGAAATGATATAGTGCTTGAGAGAGGAAAATTTCAGATTAAAGGAGATATAATTAATATTCAGCCTTCTCATTTTGATGATAAAGCATGGAGGCTAGTATTTTTTGATGATGAATTAGAAGAGATAATAGAATATGATGTGCTTACAGGTGGAAAGACCGCTAGTTTACAAAAAGCTGTTATTTATGCAAATTCACATTATGTTACCCCGAAAGAAGTATTGGACAAAGCAGTAGTTGAGATTAAAGCTGAGATGCAGGCAAGAGTAGAATATTTTAAAGAAAAGAATATGCTTGTAGAAGCACAAAGGGTAGAGCAAAGGACTACTTATGATATAGAAATGCTATCTACCACGGGTAGCTGTAAAGGTATAGAGAATTATTCAAGATATCTTACAGGTAGGGGGAAGGGTAGGCCACCTCCTACCCTATTTGAATATTTCCCTGAGGATGCACTTTTATTTGTAGATGAAAGCCATGTTATGGTACCGCAGGTTAATGCAATGTATAACGGTGATAAAGCAAGGAAGTCTGTATTGATAGATTTTGGTTTTCGCCTCCCTTCTGCTAGTGATAATAGGCCGCTTACATTTGCAGAATGGGAGGAGTTCCGCCCACAAACTATTTTTGTATCTGCCACTCCTGCTGAATTTGAAATATTGCAAGCTAAAGGTGATATAGTAGAGCAAATTGTAAGACCTACTGGTTTACTTGATCCTGAATGTACCTTGCGCCCTGCATCTTCCCAGGTAGATGATTTAATATCTGAGATAAAGCAAGTTTCTGCCGCCGGTATGCGCATCTTGGTAACTGTTCTTACAAAGAAAATGGCGGAAGATCTTTCTGAATATATTCACAGCTTAGGGTATAACACATGCTATATGCATTCTGATATTAAAACCTTGGAGAGAATTGATATAATTAGGGATCTACGTATAGGGAAATATGATGTTTTGGTAGGGATAAACCTCCTAAGAGAGGGCATTAACATTCCTGAATGTGGTTTGGTGGCCATATTAGATGCTGATAAAGAGGGCTTTTTACGCTCAAAAACTTCATTGGTGCAGACAATAGGCAGAGCTGCAAGGAATAGTAAGGGCAGGGTGGTGCTTTATGCAGATACAGAAACTAACTCCATAAAATATGCAATGGAGGAAACAAACAGGAGAAGAAAGAAGCAGAAGGAGTATAATGAGCGGCATAACATAACGCCAACCACAATAGAAAAGTCTATTGATAAATCATTAATGGAGAATAAAGAGGATCTTGTTATGGAAGATTCTTTCACAGTAAGTGAGAAGGATATTAGCATAATAACAAAAGAGATGAATAAAGCTGCAGAGGAGTTAGATTTTGAAAAAGCAATAATGCTGAGAGAAAAGATTAAAAAATTAAAGCTTCAGATTGATTATTCGTAATATATATACTATCCTGTTTTTTCTTAATTTAAGGTAGGTATGGCTTTTATCAATGAAAAATTAGATGATAAATATTCATTATTATTGTTTAAAGACCTGAGAATACATAATATGGATGAGAATCCTATGATATTGAATGCTATGAAATTTGCTAAATATTTTCATCATGGCCAAAAGAGAAAGTCAAATGAGCCTTATTATATGCATCCTGTAGCAGTAGCTAGGATTGCTCTATATGTAAAGCAAGAAGAGAAGGTAGTATCTGCAGCGCTTTTACATGACGTAGTAGAAGATACAAGAGCTACGTTAACAGATGTAGAAGAAGTGTTTGGGAGTAGGGTTGCGCAGATAGTTTACAGGCTAACAAGAGTAAGAGATGGGCAAAAGATTTCAATAGCAGAGATAACGAATGAGAGCTGTTTCGTAAAAGATAAAGATGCCATTTTAATTAAGATTTGTGATAGGATGCATAACCTAGAAACCATTCAATTCATTGAAAACGCAGAAAAAAGAGCAGATATTATTGAACGAATCGACATACCTGAAAACATTAAAGAAATAGCAGTACAAGAAAGTTCCATTTGGGCCCCTGATAACAAAAAGTTCTTATATAACGTTCAAAATGGGGAGAACTTAGAATACTGGGTATACAATATGGAAAAACCAATTCCAGTAGGAGAAAAAAAGGAAAACCTAGTATTTACAACCAAAACTGAAGAAACTCAACCTAATGTTACGTGGTACGCAGATAGCTTTCATCTAATATTAACCGAAGGTGCTATTGAAGAATCTCAACGTGGAACTATTAGATTAATAAGAATTGATGGTACAAACAAAACAGAAATATACAATAACACACTTTTTTCTGACAATGTTTTTAGCGCACCCGGCGGTGACAAAGTTATAATGCTATCTTCATTTAAATCAAACGAACAAACAGATTTATATACTGTTGGAATAAGATAATTCTACTAACCCTACTATTAAAGTACTTCAATAAGCTTAGCAGTTACTACTAACCTGTTGATAGTAGTTCCAGGGGGATCACATGTCTGCAAAGTGAGTATAGGTTCTATGACTTTTCTTGTTAAAGGATACGTATTCCAACCTTTATGTACCTCATTATTTACTACCTCATAAACAAAAGTTTGATCATCATAAAAAACATGGACCCTATCCCCTAGTTCTAATTTGCGTAATAAGTTAAAAACTTTAGCGTATCTACCCAACTCCCAAAAATTAACAGAGGAATGTGCAAATAGGTACACATTTCCAGGCTCCTCAGAGGGATATTGAGAAGTTGAAGCATGCGCTACACCTTGTTTTAACGATTTAAAATAAGTGTCCTCATTGGTCACAATCACATCTTTAACAATAGGAGCATTTACTCCAATTTTTTCAATTACTATTGAAAAATCCTTGTTAACAGGTTCAATTGAAATAGGACGTGTAGATAAATATCTTGCAAAAACACTGTCGGGTTGAGCATTTTTATCATTTAAGGAATAGCGCTGATCTTTTAAAAGTTTTAACTGATACCAAACCTCATCAAAAATTAAAGGACCATAAGCTAAACTTAAAAAAACAAAACCTAAAAAAATTAAAAAGTTAGCAATAAGTTTTTTTGCTTTTAAAGGCATTATTTTGCAACTTTACTAAAAAATGAGTTAAATAAGGATAAGACTAAACTAAACATAAATGCACTTAAAAATCCTGAAACCATAAAGCCTGGCACAATATAGGCAGCTAAGTACACTACACCTACGTTTATAAAAATATAAAAAAAGCCTAAAGTAATTATGGTTAAAGGCAAAGTTAATATCACTAAAATTGGCTTTACAAAAGTATTTATTATTCCAAGAACTAAAGATACAACAACAGCAGTTCCAATAGTTTCAACTTCAACTCCAGGAATGATATAAGCAGTTATAAATACGGATAAAATATGAATTGCCAAATTAAGTATAAATTGCATTACTTTAATTATATTTGGATTTATTTGTACACGCAAGAATTGAAATAGCACAATTCTTAATTTATGGCGACAATATGGAATAATAAACACGCTATAAACTGTAAGAGGTGTGCAAAACATTAAACATTTAATGGTGCCCTTGGCAGGAATCGAACCTGCATCCTACCCTTAGGAGGGGTATGTTCTATCCGTTGAACTACAAGGGCATGTAAAACCTAATACAGCAAAATCAACGGAGCTATTATACACTAATGTATGATATACTTTTGAGTGTTTCTGGAGGGATGCAGGAGCGGTTTAACTGGCTGGTCTTGAAAACCATGCGTCTGAAAGGACACGGGGGTTCGAATCCCCCTCCCTCCGCCATGAAATATTGATAGCTTCCTGTTGAGCAGGATATGTTTTATTGCCAAACAATACTTTAAGGTCTAACTTTTGTTTTACAGCTTCTATATCCTTTGATCTTTTTCAATTAAGTGAGTGTAAAGACGATACTTATAGCATTTACTATATTAAAGGCATGAGGTATAATCCAAAAAATTTAATAA
>JAUIKA010000010.1 GCA_030430995.1 Alphaproteobacteria bacterium | reverse complement strand
GAAGCTCTATAGAGAGGATATATCTTATTCTAGAGATTATCTGAGTTGCAAGAAGTGAATGACCACCTAAATTAAAGAAGTTATCATGAATACCTATTTTATCTTTTTCTAGGCCAAGTATTTCACTCCAAATCACAGATAGAGTTTCCTCCAACTCCCCCCTTGGAGCTACATAATTATTGCTATCTTGGTTGAAACTTAGGTCAGCTGTAGGAAGAGAATTACGGTCTATTTTGCCATTAACAGTGAGAGGAAACCTATCTATGAATACAAAGAATGACGGGATCATATAATCAGGCAACAAAACTATAAGATAATTTTTTATAGCCTCAATCATAGAGGAGGCTTTTTCTCCTGTTAAAACAGAAAACTCTTCTTCCGTAGAAGAAGTTAAAATAGTGCCCACTTCAAAGGATGCAGATAAATCTTCTCTGGGTACAATATATGCAACAAGCTGTTTGTACCCCTGGGTATCTTCTTTGGTTAGTATAGTTGATTTATATATGTCACCATGTTTATTTAAATTAGCCTCAATCTCACCAGGCTCCACCCTAAACCCCCTGATCTTGACTTGGTCGTCCATGCGTCCTAAAAACTCAATATTGCCATCTGGCATATAACGTGCTAGATCCCCTGTTTTATATAGCCTACCTCCAATGCCAAAAGGATTTGGTATAAATCTCTCTGCAGTTAGAACTGGACGGTTTAAATACCCCCTGGTAACTCCTGCTCCACCTATATATATTTCTCCCGCAGACCCTATAGGTAGTAAATTTTGATGACTATCTAGAATATATATTTTTACATTACTTATAGGGCTCCCTATGAGTACTCTATCTGCTTTGCTCGGCGCATTATATAAACAATGCACGCTGCTCCATACAGATGCTTCTGTTGGGCCATATTCATTGAATAAAAAGCTTTCTGGTAGTGATAATTGATGCTTATTGATTAAAGAAATATCTATATGCTCCCCTGCAATAGTTATGTTTTTTAAGGAAATTGACCGTTTTGATAAAGGCAAATTTTCTAATAATAAACTATATAAAGAGGGTGTACATAATATAGATGTTATCTGATTTGTTGTAATTGCTCTTAACACATCACCAGCATCAATATTTTTTAGATCTCTAAAAATTATTAACTTCATGCCTGTAGAGAGAGCGCCGAATATAGCCGCAATAGAACTGTCAAAAGCTATTGAAGATAAAAGCAAGAAATCATTATCAAAATAGTCTTTATAATAACCTATCCTTGCCTGGGTCGAATTTACTACCTCGCTATGCTCTACCATAACCCCCTTAGGCCTACCGGTAGAACCCGAAGTGTAAATTATATAAGCTAGCTGTCTAGAAGATGTAGTAACAACAGGATTTTTAGAGGGAAGCATATCAATATTATGACATTGCTCATCTATACTAATTACCTGAGCAAATGTAGCAGTAAGATTGTCTATTACCTTATTATTTGTAAGCACTATGGAAGCATTAGTATCTTCTAAAATATATTTAACCCTCTCATCAGGATAATAAGAATCTATAGGTACATAAGCGCCGCCTGCTTTTAAAACTGCAAGCAGCCCTGTAATCATATCAAAAGATCTGTCTACCATAATAGCCACCAGGGTATCTGCCTCCACCCCATAGTCATTTAAATGATGCGCTAATTGATTGGCTTTATTGTTAAGTTCCCTATATGTTAGGTAAGAATTGCCATATGTTAAAGCAATTTTATCTGGAGTTTTTTCTACTTGTTGTTCAAAAATCTCATGTATAGCTTTAGTCTTTGTATATTCTTTTTCTGTAGAGTTGAAATCTATAAGTATATTTTGTTTTTCTTTTTCTGAAAAAATATTTATAACACTAATTGGTTTATAAATATTATTTTCTAGACTAAGTATAATTGTTATCTCATCCACTATTTTTTTAAAATGAGATGCAAATCCTTGTATTATTGAAATATCAAAATGTATAGCTTGGTAATGTATATTTAAAGATAACTTTTCTTCTAATGAAGCTACTATGCTTAAAGGATATTCGGTTTTCTCTATACCGCTAATATTTTTTATTTTAAAACCATCTCCTTGCTCTATAATAGGCTGATTCGCAAAGATAAAAAGTACATCAAAGAGCCCTTCATCCAACTTTGACCAAGACTGTATTTGTGAAAGGGAAGCATAACTATATTCATTTATATTTTGAAAGTTTTTTTGTAAATTTTGAAAAAACAGAGTAATATCCTCTGTCTCCTTATACTGAACTCTTAGAGGCAGGGTATTTATAAAAAGCCCTACCATTTCTTCTATACCCCTGAGGTTAATATCCCTTCCGGATACTGTGACGCCTAAAATTAAATCCTTTTTTTGAGTATATATTTTTAGAAGCAATATAGCAATTCCTTGAATTACAGTATTTATAGTTAAATTATTATTTTGAGCATAATTCTGTAGCTTTTTTGTAATTTGGGATGAAAAATCTATAATATGATTATCATAATTTTTAATATTTGATTTTTTAGGGTTTATGTAATTTTTAAAACTTAATCTGGTATGACTATTTAAATTATATAGATAATTTCTCCAAAAGTTTTCTGCCAACTCTATATCTTGTTTTTGTAACCAAGCGATATAATCTTTATAAGGCCTTTTTGGTTGTAGTAATGGTTCATTGGCACTACTAATTATTTGTTTATATATCTCCAGAACCTCTCCTAAAATAATAGAACTGCTCCACCCATCTAGAATTATATGGTTTTTACTCCATATCATTTTATATTCATTATAATTAAATCTTACTAAAGTTATTCTAAAAAGCGGCGCCTTGCTAAGATCAAACCCTTTCTCTCTATCACTTTGGACAATATTATTAAATAAATTTTCTGCTTCTTCAGAATTTGTTAGATCAATATTTTTAAAAGGAACCTCGATTTGCTCTAAAACATATTGTGCAGGTTGTTTCCCGTCTTGCCATACTACACCACTTCTTAAAACATCATATTGATTACTTATTTTTTGCCATGCAGCTTTTAACACTTCTGCATTTACCATTGATAATTCGCAAATCGTTTGGACAAAATATGCATCTGAATTAGGAGCATATAAAGCTTGGAATAAAAAACCAGCCTGCATTGATGAGAGGGGGTAAATATCTTGGATTTTTCTTTTAGCAGCCATATTTATGATTCCTCTATAATTTTAATTCTTTTTTGCATCTCTTCAAAATCTAAATCACTCTGTTGAAAATCAGAAAGAGTATAGCTATTATTAGCTATTTTTTGATTACAAAATGAGATTATCTCTTTTAACCTTGATATGAATAAGCTTCCAAATTTTTCTATAGTAGTACTCATATAATGATTACTATTGTAATCAAAAGATGCAATAAAAACTCCTTGTTTGATTTCACTGTTGATATTCAAAGAATAAAGAGAATAATTTTCTTTTGCTATGTTATTCCCCGTTGATTCTTCTGCAAATTTAAAAATATCTTTTTGTAAAAATACATTATCCCATTGTCCAAAATAATTAAAATTTATACTGGGCTCAGTATATATAGTATTATCTGAAATAATGGATGATAACTCTACCTTTGGTGTTAAATATTTTAATATAGCATAATCAATACCTTTATTTGGAATTTGATTAAGTGTCTCTTTTACTATTTTAATAGATTTCTCCAAATTGTAATGATCGTCTATTTTAATATAAACAGGAAAAACAGATGTGAACCACCCTATTGTGCGTGATATATCAATTTCATCTATTATATTTTCTCTGCCATGCCCTTCCAAAGCAATTGATAGAGTATAATCTTTAGTCCAATCTCCTTTGGCTAAAACAAGAGCCGTTAAAAGAATGTCATTAATTTGAGTTAGATAAATTTTGGGGGTTTTTTGTATTAAAGTTAAGGTTTCTTCTTTTGTGATAGAAAATGTAATAGTATCTATATTAGGCTCCTTATTATGCTCTTTATTAAAATCAACGGGCAGTGGCTTTATAGATTTTTTTATATTTTCCCAATAAGCAATATGCTTTTTTATTTTATCTGATTTAGAATATTTGAGTAGAGCATTACTCCATTGCATATAAGAATGACTTTTTTTAGGAATAGAAATAATTTGGTTGTTTTTTAAGGCTTGATAAATATTATTGCAATCTTCTAATAAAATCCGCCAGGACACTCCATCAATAATAAGATGGTGAATAATTATTAATAATCGTGCTTGTCTTTTCTTGCCACAATTAAATAATACTATCTTAATTAATGGCCCTTTTTCAATAGATAGATTTTGTTGATAAATATTTGCTTGTAGTTCTATTTGAGATGGTAAATCTATATCCTGTATTTTTGAAAGATCACATATATGCCAGATATTTTCATTTTGTTTGAATGATAAGTTTTTTTGCTTCCAACCTTTTTTACTGTGATGATACTGACATCTTAAAATGTCATGATGCAAAATAAGTGTATCAAAAACTTGGTATAGCAAATCTATATCTATATCTGCATGTGTTTGTAAAATGACTGATTGGTTGTAGTGATTTTTATTTGTTAGATTTCGTTCAAAGAACCAATGCTGAATAGGGGTAAGAGGGATATCACCTTGTACTAAATTCTGTTCAGGTTGCACAGTAATCTCATCTTGAATGTTTTTTAAGGATGCACTAATACCAGCTATTGTTGGATAATTAAAGATATCTTTTACTAAGAAATGAATGTTTTGTTGACGAGCCTTAGAAGCTATTTGAATGCTAATGATACTATCACCACCCAGCCTAAAAAAATTATCATATATTCCAATTTTTTCTTTATCTAAACCTAATACCTCTGCCCATATATCTCTTACTTTTTTTTCTATCTCATTTCTTGGCTCTGTATATGCATCTTTACTAGTAAATTCTGGGTTTGGTAAAGCTTTTCTATCTAACTTTCCACTGATGGTAAGAGGGAGTTTATCTAAATGCAGTAATATACTAGGCACCATATAGTCAGGCAGTTTATTTTCCAAAAACTGTAAAATATCCTCTTCATTTAGTTTGATGTCAGATACATAATATCCTACTAAATGTTTACTCCCTACTGCTTCATAAACCCTATCTAAAACGGCAGCTTGCTTTATACCATTATATTCTAATAATTTACTCTCAATTTCTCCGAGCTCTATCCTGAATCCTCTTATCTTTACTTGAAAATCATTCCTTCCTATATATTCTATATTACCATCTGGCATATAACGCGCTAGATCTCCTGTTTTATATATTCTATCTCCAGTGCCAAAAGGATTTGGTATAAATCTCTCTGCTGTAAGATCTGGCATGTTTAAATACCCTCTAGCCAGTCCTGCCCCACCTATATAGATCTCTCCTATAGCGCCTATTGGTAATGGCTCTAACCCTCTAGAAAGTATGTATATCATAGTATTTGCAATGGGGCGCCCTATTGGTATTGATAAACCCTCTATTGAATTATTTATAGAGAAACCGTATAGAGCACAACCTATTGTAGTTTCTGTAGGGCCATAATGATTTATAATATTTTTTGTATTAACATCATCTATCAGATGTTTTTGTAATACATCCCCGCCAAAAATTACCCCTTCTAACTTAGGCAATGCGTTATTTGCAGATGTTAAAGCTTGGAAATGCGAAGGAACTATCTTAATATACTCTATTTGCTTATTTCGTATAATATCTATAAAAGAATCTGTATCTGTAATGTCTTTTTCTGCAAATATAAACAATACTCCTCCTGTAACGAGAGACGCATATAATGTTGTATTACCTATATCTGCAGCAACGGTAGATAGGAGAGCAAATTTATATCTGTGATCGTTAATCATATATACCTTATTAATTATACTCAATATATAATTCACAACTCCTTTATGTTCTATAGCTACTCCCTTAGGGTTTCCGGTAGTACCTGATGTATAAATAACATAGGCTAGATGGTTATTTATTATGTTTGTTTTGAGGTTAGCTTTACTATGTGAAGCTAGTGAGGCTACTGCATAAGGATTATCTATGGCAAATACATCTGTTGTATTATCAATAGAGGTGCATATACTCTCTAGTTTATCTTGATAGATATTATTAGCTATAACTACCTTAGGCTTTGTGTCTTCTAAGATATATTTTATTCTCTCTTCTGGGTAAGATGGATCTATGGGGACATAAGCAGCTCCTGATTTTAGTACAGCGAGTATAGCTATCAGCATATTCTCACTCCTATCTAAGCATAAAGCTATTAAGGCATCAGGTTGCAGTTTGTACTGCCTTTGTAGGTAATGAGCTAATTGGTTTGCTCTGTTGTTTAGTTCTATATAGCTTAGTTGTTTATCTTCATATACTACAGCAATCGAGTCAGGAGTTTTTTCTACTTGTTGTTCAAATAGCTGACCTATGGTTTGGTCTTTAGGGTAGTTTTTTTCTGTAGCGTTCCAGTCTATCAATATTTTTCTTTTTTCTTTCTCAGGAACAATGGAAATCGCATTTATTGGTTTACGTGTTTTAGCTTCACCATTGAGTATATTATCTGTTAGCTCTATGAAGGACTCTGCATAAGTTTTGATAGTGCTTTCTTCAAATAAATCTGTGCTATATTGAAAATCTATATTAATTTCACTATTGGATTCATAAGCATAAATGCTGAGATCAAATTTAGATACGGAATAAATATCTTCAAAATTGATCGCCGGAGTTTTGGGGGCAATTAAAGAATTGTTATTTTTTTCACCTCTATCTTCCTCCTTGTCAAAAGTAAACATCACTTGGAACACCGGGTTCCTATTTAATTCCCTTGCAATCTTCATATGGTCTACAAGCTGCTCAAAAGGGAGGTTTTGATGTTTATATCCATCCAAAGTAGTATCTCTTACTTTTTCTAATATTTCAGTAAAAGTTTCATTGCCTCGGAAATGAGTCCTGATAGCTAATGTATTGATAAAGAAGCCTATTATACCTTCTATTTCTTTATAATGCCTGCCAGCTATAGGGGTTCCTACTACGATATCATTTTGCCCTGTTATTCTGTAAAGGAATATTTGGAAAATGGCCATCATAGTCATGAACATAGATGTTCCTGATGTTTTAGACAAACTAGTTATTTTAGCTGCAATATCTTTTTGCAGGGTAATGCTATAAATTTTACCTTTATAGCTTAGTTCTTTAGGCCGTAGTTTATTTGTAGGTAGCTCTAAGATTTCTGGTATATCTGTTAATTGAGCTTTCCAATAAGAGAGCTCATTATCTAATGTTGCCCCTTGAAGCCATTGCCTTTGCCATAATGAGAAGTCAGCATATTGCACTGCAAGAGGGGGTAATATTTCACTATTTTCACCTGCACCTTTCAAATATGCATCATAAAGGATAGCTAGTTCCTTGAGGAAAATATCATTAGACCAGCCATCAGTTATAATATGATGCATCGTGATGAATAACGTGGTCTCTTCTGCGGTAGTGACAAGTTTTACTTTGAGCAGAGGTCCTTTAGATAAATTAAAGATAGTATTAGCCTCTTGTTTTGCTATAGCCTCTAGGCTCTCTGAGTCAATTACTTCTTTTTTTAACCTAACTTCTAACTTTGGCAGGATTAATTGAGAAGCCTCCCCATCTGAGTAAGGAAATATAGTTCTTAATGACTCATGGCGCTTGATTAAAGCATTTAAAGCTTTTTCAAGAGATGCAACATCTACATTTTTCTGTAAATTGAACGCCATAGGTACGTTATATAATGTGCCTGGCCTTAATTGATCTAAGAACCATAATCTATTTTGAGCGAATGAAAGGGGTATATGTTCTGGCTTTTCTACAGAAGTAATATCTGGTATTTGCTCAGCTGTAGTATTTGCCTCTATTTCCTTAGCTAAAGCAGCAATAGTAGGGGAGTCAAATAAGCTCCGCAGAGGAAGCTCTATAGAGAGGATATATCTTATTCTAGAGATTATCTGAGTTGCAAGAAGTGAATGACCACCTAAATTAAAGAAGTTATCATGAATACCTATTTTATCCATTTGAAAAACTTCAGACCAAATGTTGCTAAGTTTTTTTTCAATTAATGAATGAGGTGATACATATTTATTATCTACTTGTCTAAAGTTAAAATTCTGTTTAGGCAAAGCATTCTTATTAATTTTTCCGCTAGCAGTAAATAGTAATTTATCAATGAAAACAAAAGCGTTTGGAACCATATAATCCGGTAAATATAGATGTAGATGCTCTTTTAAATCTTTTATAAAAGATTTAAAGTTTTTACTGCTAAATGCTACAATTTTATCTTCTAAAAAAAGAGATGTATCTTCCTGAAGAAGTTGTAGGATATATTTCTGTGGTACTATATAGGCAATCAGTTGAGTATTACCTAATTTATTTATATGAGTAAGTACTACTGCCTGATATACATCTTTATATTTTATCATTACAGATTCAATTGCCCCAAGCTCTATCCTAAAGCCTCTAATTTTAACTTGATCATCTGCACGTCCTAAAAACTCAATATTCCCATCAGGCATATAACGTACTATATCACCTGTTTTATATAGCCTATCTCCACTGCCAAATGGATTTGGGATAAATTTCTCTGCTATAAGGTCTGGCCTATTCAGATACCCTGTACATAGTAAATTACTTGCAATGCACAACATCCCTTGATCTTTTGTTTGGTTAAGATGCTCATCTAAAATATAAATTTTATTATTTGATGTAGCTTTACCTATAGGTGTTGGTCCTAATTTCAGGCTATCATAATCTTGTAATTCATGAATTGAAATAATTTGATTTTCTGCTGCCCCATATAAATTATAGAATTTACAATGCTTCATATTTTGGATGAACAAAATTAACGACGATGTTAATACTAAGGATTCCCCTACATTAATTATTTTTTTTAAATGCTTAGAATGCTTATTATTCGTTATTGCATATTCCGCAATCTGAGAAAGCACAGTACATGTAACCATAATTTTATTGATATTATATGTGCAAATAAACTTCAATAAGTCATCGAGTCTTTTTTTATACAAAATAGGCACTGAAACAAGTGTGCTACCCTTGCTTAAGGTAGCAAAAAATTCTTGAAAGAAAATATCAAAATTGAGTGCAGAAAATTGCAAAACTCTCTCTTTAATATATTCCTTGTAATAATTTTTTTCCCATGCTAAAAATTCTGCAATTGCTCCTTGGGACAATATTACTCCTTTAGGTTTTCCTGTAGAGCCAGAAGTATAAATGATATATATAGGGTTATGGTAGGAGATATTATCTTTGCTAGATTGAAAATCTGTAGTGTATAAATTTATTTTTTGGAGAAAAGGCTCCAGATTAACAATTTGTATGTTATTTTTACGAAATCTTGTAGGGATATTATTTCCTGATATTATATAGGATAATTTTGTATTTTGAATAACAAATTCAAGGTAATTATTTGGATAATTTATGTCTAAAGGTAGAATAATAGCGTTTAATTTTAATACGGCTAAAATAATAGCATATGTATCTAAACTTTCATTGGTAACAACCCCTATTATGTCACCTTTCTTTACCCCTAATTTATTAATATAGCAAGCTATTTTATTTGCCCTTAAATTCAAAGATTCATAATCCACATGCAAATTACTTTGAGAATTGTAAACTGCAATAGCATTTGGATTTATTAAAGCTTGTTGCTCAAAGAGTCTAATAAAAGAATATAACATATATAAACTTAATTAATTACAAGTAGCCTGATAAACTATGTATTTCTATTAACATCTTATAACTAATTGAGCTAAAAATACAAGCAAATAATATATTTTTTTTGGTATGAAAAAAGGTGGAAGCCATGCCATGGTAGTTGGAAGATCGATGAAACTTATATTTCAATCAAAAGCAAATGGTTTTATTTATATAGAGCTGTAGATAAATTCGGTAATACTTTAGATTTTTTATTAATGGCAAAAAGAGATAAGCCAGCAGCAATAGCCTTCTTTCAAAAAGCTATAAAAGGCAGTGGACATCCTAGAAAAATAGTCATAGACAAAAGCGGTTTTAATACTGCTGCTTTAGAAGAAATTAATCAAGAAAACACAGATAAAATAGAAGTTTATAGGGTAAAGTATTTGAACAACATTGTCGAGCAATGGTCTAGATTCATCAAAAAGATAACACGCCCAGCATTAGGGTTGAAGTCATTTTCTTCAGCAAGAACAGCCCTAATAGGAATAGAAGTGGCACATATAATTAGAAAAGCTCAAATACCAAAACCTCAAAATAACTCTAGCAACTTTGAAATATTTAAATCTCTAATTGCTGCATAAAAATATTAACTAAACTGGGCATAATCTAACCCTCATGGATAGATACGGCAGAACCGTATATAGAGCGTTAGAGCATCATATTTTTTATTTATGCGCTAATATCATGATCCATTAAAAAAGAATTAATTTTATCTAAGGAGCTTTCTGACTTTAAAATGGCTACTGTTAACCCAGTTGGCTTCCAAGCAAGCTCTAAAGCTTTTATTTGGTCATCATAGCTTAGTTTTTTATATATCTAGTTTAGTTTGTCATCATTATTTTGATTGCTGCAGTCAATAATTTTGCTGGATAGAATTTTAACAAAATTCCTATTTTGAAATTCTATCAAAATAGGAATCACAACGAACCCATCATATAGAAATTTAGATTCATAGAAGTTTAAAAAGTTTAATATAAATTTTAGTTTATACAACTTAAGGAAATAGTTCAATTTAAAAATAAAAATTTTATGGAATCTGCAAGTCGGAACCGTCAAGTTGTTGGCTTTAGGATGCACATGTCTGTATATCTCTAAATTTAGGCCGCAATGATCCCATGAGTTGCATTATTCCAAAAAGCAGTAGCATTTTCAAATGCTAACCTTCTTTCTCGAGCTTTTTTGGTATAACGTCCTACATTAATAGCAAATAGATTTCTTACTTGCCCCATAAGCGATAAAGTTTGCTGTAAGCTGCCTGGGGATTTGAATTTAATAAGCGACTTTTCTTTTCGCCTTGTGGGTAAATATGCATTTTCTGCTCTGTTGTTTAAGCCTTTATGGCTACGATGTTCAGCTTTAGGAAAAAGTATTTTTATCGGCTGATTATAACTTCTGAGTTGATCGGTAACTATAACTCTTGGAGAAGGCTGTGTACCTAGTAATCTAGTTAGAAACCTTATAGCAGACTTTTTATTCTTACGTTTTTGCAAAAGGACGTCTAGTTCATATCCCTCTGAGTCAACCGCTCTCTAAAGTATATATATTTATCCATTAACCATAATCACCATTTCATCTAGGTGCCACTTATCCCCACGTTTATATTCTCTCTTTCTCAAGGCTTTATCGTAATAGGAACCAAATTTATAGGACCAGTTCCTAATAGTTTCATAGCTTACTTGGATGCCTCTATATCTAAGCATTTCCTCTATGTCTCTAAAACTTAAACTAAATCTATGATATAGCCATATAGCATGACCAATTATTGATACTGGGAATCTATAACCTTTTGGAGAAAAAAGCATGTTTTTACCTATTAATTGATCTTTTTAATCTACCAAATTCTAGAAATTTTTACACTCCTAAATTAACTTGACGGTTCCCTCAAGATACATGATTTCATTATTTTCAAAAATTTGAGACCAGATGTTGTAGGATCTATAGTTTCAGTTTCGCAGAATGACTATTGGAAGGAACTGCAAGATCTAATAAATTTGGTTTAGTTATTTATGCACCAACGCCAGTAATATCAGAACCAAGAAAACTTAAAAAGTATTTGCTTTTCAATTGAGGTTATGCATATAATGATTTTATAAAGAGCTAATTGCTTTTAATGTAAAAGTAATTAATCTTTGTTATTAACTAATAGAGAGGTACATATGACAGTTTTTGGAAGTATATCACAACCTATAGGGAGCTTTAGAGTGAACAAGGGGGTGGTGAATGTAATCTCTGATTCTTCTCAGGATTTTAGAGTTAGTTGGCCGGATGAGCTAGGGGAGCATGTAAAGTCTTCAGTGAATGGGGCTTCTATTAAAGTGGTTGCAGATGTTGATGCTGCACAAATTACATTAAATATTGCAGATGTTCCTGAATGTAATGTAAGGTTATCTAGCGGAAATTTAATTGTTGATGCTTTAGCTCAAAGCTCTTCTTTTTATGTCAATGCGGGTAATTTATACGCACATATTCAAAAAAGCGCTACAGGGCAGGTAAGCGGAAAAGTTGAGGCAGGGAATTTAGTGAATGCATCTGACCTTACTGTTGCAGGGGGTAAACTAGGATCAGGTATAGATTTAACAGTTGGTCTTGCTGGAGATTTAGATGCTGGACATACAGCAGCATTTGAGGTAGATACAGGTAATCTCACATTTGGGATTGATGAGTAAACTTTAATAAAAAATAGGTATATATTATGACAACAAATAATGAATTATTAAACAAACTGGAAGGTGAAGTTCTAGAGATGGGGAGAAGAGCAAGAGATAGAGATATGGATCGTCGTAGAGATTTTGATAAATCTACTAACTTACACCACTACTATACAGAGGATGATGTAGATGCTGCAGGATGCTCTGAAGATTTATATGGTAATACAGATTTAGACAGCAGTGCTGAGTAATTAAAATTTAAAAAATAGGTATATATTATGACAACAAATAATGAATTATTGAACAAACTAGAAGGTGAAGTTCTAGAGATGGGAAGAAGAGGTAGAGATAGAGATCAAGATAGAAGCAGAGATTTTGATAAGCTAGGCAAATTCAGCTCTCAAGAAGATGATATCGAAACTTCAGGTGAGTCAGATGATCTGTATGGAACTACAGACATAACTGATAATGTTAATTAAATAATTTTTATTATGCAAGAAAATCAAATATTGTCTTTATTAGATGGAGAAGATATGCTACACATGGGCATCAAGGAACACCCAAGACAGAGGGATAAAGATAGAACTCGTGACCGTGATGGTGATCGTCGACCTAGAGACGTAGATAGAAGTAGAGACAGAGATCGTGATACCTGTTTTACTGATGATTTTCAGAAAAATTCTTTGGAAGAAGGGGATAAGATTGAATCTTCTGGTGACATAATAGATTTGTATAGCAATAATTTTCCAGATTTGGGCACAGTAGAGTAAAATCTCCTGTCTCTTTATACATATTTAAGTAATCTGGATTCTTCCTTATAAGATGGAGGTATCATTTACAGGTTATTATAGATTGATGTAGTAGCGGAGATAGTGCAAAAAAATCTAAATTTATGTGCTTAATGTTTTTTATATTAGCTTCTTTAACTTTTCATATGGTGTAAGGGGGCTAATATAGCAATGAAGTTATTTTAATAAAAAGAGCAACAATGAAAAAACGTAAATCTTTTATACCCAGAAGTTTAAGACCAGATGTTGTAGGATCTATAGTTTCAGTTTCGCAGAATGACTATTGGAAGGAACTGCAAGATCTAATAAATAATATTGAAATAAAAGATATTAAAGATTTAGCATTTAGAAGGAAAGCTATAGCCAAAATTCTTGGAAATCCTGATATGCTTTCTAATGATACTACAAAGCCTTTGATAGACATGATGCAACACTCCTTTCTAAGTTAGCATATGTATATTTTTTCATCCTATAATAGAACACAAGAAAAAGGAACCCTCTATAGCAACTATGTAACAAAAAAAAATGTTAAAAGATCTGCTGTATTTGATAAATTTTTGAAAGAGCTTTTATCACAACAATTAGACAAGATAGAGTCTAGTGTTGAAGGTAAGCTAAAACAAATTATTACAGCAGAATTACTATATAGAGGTATAATAATTCCTGTAGAAGAAAAGGAAAGAGAATTAGAATACTTAAAATCTCTAATAAAGTTCACTTCTCCTGATTGTACTTTTTTCTGTAAAAATTTACTTACAGAGGCTAAATTAGCTATTTTGGAAGCTGATAAAAAGAGTAATAAAATTATTTTTTGTGGCATTCCGGTAGATATAGGTGCACCGAGGCCTGGTACTAGACATGGCCCCAAGTTGCTTAGAGAACGTAGCTCAGGGTTAATGTTTAGAGGTAATGATGCGAAGCTATTAGACCTTATGCTTAAGAATGATATATTTGCAGACAAAGAAATATATGATATAGGTGATGTCCACCTACCTCTGGATAACAAAGCAGAATATTTAAATAAAGTAGCATATGCGGCAGAAAAGATATATCAAAAAGGAACGCCATTCTTTATAGGAGGGGACCATTTGTTTACATTCCCTTTGCTTGAAGGTGTATATAAAGCTAGAGGTAAAAAACCATTTACATTGGTACAAATGGATTACCACTTAGATGTACAAATCTGGGATGAGTTTGAAAAAAATAAACCAAAAGTACTTACAGAACCCACACATGCGAATTTTGTTTCATGGGCTCATAAAAGTATACCAGGGCTTAAAACATATCAGATTGGTATTAATAATTACCAAAGCATGGAGTCAGATAACTACCTACAAGCATCGGCATATCTGAAAGATATAGGGGTACAAATAAGTAATTTAGAGGTGATATCTTCAAAAGAGGATATGCTAATGAAACAATTGCCTAAGGGGGAAGAGGTTTATCTAACAATTGATGTAGACGTGCTAAACAAGATTTATGTTCCTAATACAGGGTACCCAGCACCATTAGGTATGCAGCTGAAAGATTTTTATAATATTGTTACATATATTTGTAGAAATAATAACATTATAGGGGTTGATGTTATGGAATTTGGTGATAGTCATAAATTTGATAACCAGCTCTCTATGTGTGAAATAGTTGTAGATATCATTTTGCAAGTAATAAAAAATATAAAGATATGATTTTAATCATAGGTTCAGATGAAGATCCAACAAGTATATATTTTGCTAATTTTTTGAAAGAGCATAAACAACCATATGTGGTTTTGAATCAAAAGTTTTTACTAAGGGGTATAGAAGCGTCAGATAAACATCTGACAATTTTTGAGAATAAGTACAAATGGTCAGATTTTTCAGGAGCTTTGAATCGCCTATCTTCACCTAACATAAAAGACCTTAAAAATGTTCCTACAAAATATATACAATGTACTCAAATGTTACATCACATAGTAAGTAGTGAAATTCATAATATTTTAAATCCTGGATTTGTTGGTATTTCTAATGATTCAAAATTACTACAGCTAGCCAGAGTGAAGGTGAATGCAATCAAAAAGCCCTCCCATGTAATTTTGGCTAATAAAAAAGTTGCTGCTGAATTAAAAAAAGAAGCTAGAGGCAAAAGGTACATTGTAAAATCTTTAAGCTCAGTTCGCTCAATAGGTACTGAATTTAAAGATAATAATAATATATTCCCAGAACAATCTAAAGAGCCTGTATTATTCCAAGAATTAATAGATGGAGTAAACATAAGGGTACATGTAATTGACGGTGTATGTGTGCCAGTCAAGATAATATCAAAAATACTCGACTATCGTTACGATGAAACGGGTGATAGATATTTTGAAGCCTGTGAAGTGCCTCGTGAAATAGAAAAGGAATGCGCATCTATTTCAGAGCAGCTGGATCTTAGATTTTCTGGT
>JAUIKA010000099.1 GCA_030430995.1 Alphaproteobacteria bacterium | reverse complement strand
CAGCAGAGAAGAGAAAAAGAGTAAAACAAGAGCTTGCTAGAAGAAGATCCAAAAGATAGTTCAGCTTTCATAATAATTTCACATTTATTTGTGATTAGAGGTTGATTCTCATTTCTTAATTAGATATTCGTATGGTTTTTGGAAGATTAGGTAGGGGGCTTTTGCTTACCGCGCAGACAATAGGCAAGTTTACATTATTCATACTATCTATAATATCGTCAATATTCTCAAATCCTTTTTATTACAAAAACTTATTTAAGGAGCTGTTTTATATAGGCTTTTTGTCTATTCCACTTATAGCCCTCACCAGCTTCTCTTCAGGTGCGGTGCTAGCACTGCAGAGTTATAACGGGTTCGCAAGATTCTCCGCAGAGAGCTCTATTCCTACAGTCGTTATTCTTTCTTTCACAAGGGAGCTAGGGCCTGTGCTTTCAGGGCTTATGATGTCAGGCAGGATAGGCGCTAGCATAACAGCTGAAATTTCTACTATGAAGGTAAAAGAACAACTTGATGCTTTATATACATTAAGCACAGACCCAGTAAAATATTTAGTAGTGCCAAGGGTAATTGCTACGACTATTGCACTTCCTTTTTTAGTTTTAATAGCTGATATAATAGGTGTATTTGGCGGTATGGTAGTTTCTATTTATAAGCTTGGTTTTAACCATAATATATATATTATTAATTCATTCAAACATCTTATAGCATCAGATGTTTATATAGGCCTATTTAAAGCTATGTGTTTTGGTTTTGTCATATCTTCCACATCTTGCTATTTAGGTATAAATACTACCCAAGGTGCTGCTGGTGTTGGCAGAAGCACTACTATGGCTGTTGTATATTCTTCTATCTTGGTTTTAGTTTTTAACTATATAATTACAGCAATATTTTTATGAATATAACTTTAGAGAATATATCAGTATCTTTTGGAGGTAAAAAAATATTGACAGATATATCCCTACCCGTATGTTCAGGAGAATCCATCGTGATATTGGGCACTTCCGGAATAGGGAAATCAGTTTTACTTAAAACTATAATAGGCTTAGTAAAACCATCTAGTGGCAATGTTTATATTGATGGCTGCAATATACATACGGCTAGCATAAAGGAAAAATTCATTTCAGTCATAAACCATATGGGGTATTTATTTCAGGGCTGTGCATTATTTGATTCTATGAATATAGCAGAGAATATATGTTTTTTTGCTAAACGTTATTATAGCCTTAATAAAGCGCAAGAAATAAAGCTAGCAGAGGAATATTTGCATAAAGTAGGCTTAGATGCTAATATACACAGCTTGTACCCTAATGAATTATCAGGTGGAATGCAGAAGAGGGTTGGATTTGCACGCGCAATATGCACTAAACCTAAATTATTATTCTTAGATGAGCCCACAACAGGGCTAGACCCCAAAACAGCAAAAGATATATCTATATTGATTCATGATCTGCAACAAGAATTGAAGGCCACTTCTATTACCATCACCCATGATTATGAATGCGCTAAGATCCTTGGTGGGAAAATAATGCTACTTAAAGATGGCGCTTTACAAGAAAATATGATTTTATAATACAATCCCAGCTACGTGTAAGGGGACAAAACAACTACCTTGGATGCTGATTTTTAGAGACTTAATATAAAAATATAGGAGTTGTTTTTGTTATAGGACAAATTATTTTTACATTAACTTTGCTAAAGATAAATTTTCAAGCTATTTTTAGGTATGGTAAACGCTTAAGTTAATTGAAAATGAATATAATTATAAATTTTCAGATAGTTTCCTTATCCGTAGTTGGGGTTAATATTAATATGGTTTATGAATTATAAAAAAACAATAAAATTAAACCCAAAGCAAGAAAGCGTTTTATGTAGTGAAAAATTACTATATTGTCATTTTATACAGACCTAGCTCTATCGATATAACTACTACTAGTTTTTGTATGGAGGTGTTAACGCATGTTATAATAATTAGTATTAATTATGGTATATATTATGAAATATTCACATCAAGTATCTATAGATGAACAACATTATAACTTAACAATCACATATACAAGTGGAAAAGATAGAACTAGCGAAATACAAATGGCAGCTGAATTTCAAAATGTAATAGCAATAAAACTAGATCAACTAGACCCTGAACATAAACAAAGCCATATAGTAGCAACTGATGGGGATTTTGGAAAAATGATTATATCAAAATGGGAAGTGAAAGATTCTAAGCTTGTAAGTAGCTTTGCAGAACTACCGCTAACAGTCACATTACCAAATGGTGGTTGTTATACTACTCCATTTGAAGGTTTTGTTGGTTATGGAGACATACATGACGGAAAGCAGCCTGATGGATGGAGCATGTATGAATATTTCTATTGTATGCCTGTAGAAGAAGGAGCGTTAGATATATCTAACGCTGAATGGAAACCTCTGGCAGGAGCAGATAGCTAAAATGGCTGGGGAAGATCATAATAGACTTCCCCTAGCACTGAGAAATACTTACTTATTATTAGGCTATTAAATAACCTTGAGAGAATTTACAGACTTCACGATATATATAAACTAGTCATTATATTTAACCATAGCCAAGTTTAAGAAAAAACCATAAGGCCTTTGCAATAAGCATAGCAAATATGCTTGCACATCTAAAAAGCTAAATATAAATGTTTTAGTTAGATATTATTAAAATCAGTATAAATATACTATATGTAAGGATTCTATTGATATGATATAATTGATTTAATATTTATACATCTGCTCTATATAATTATTATGTTATTATTAACAACTTAAAATTTAAACAAATTTATGCATATATATGTTACTTTAGATGACCCCTATTCTGTATCCTTACTAAGCCTTTTAAAGGAATACTCTTTGCATAAGAA